>NZ_JAVFHT010000005.1:0-218152 GCF_031470375.1 Paenibacillus glufosinatiresistens | reverse complement strand
GTACCTTGATTAAAACACAAATGACCCACAAGAGGGGTCACTTTTTTCAAAGTGTCCTTCTTGTGGGTCACAGTTCAGTAGAGACGCGGGTCTTTGTGTTGCAGGTCACGCTTGCCGGAGAGAGCCGTGTTCAGCCGGGGCGGATTGAAGCGTCTACTGGCCGCCGCTGCCGCCGTGCTCTCCGTTGTGGCTGCCGGGAGCGTAGCCGGACTGGAATACGAAGAACCACATCACGCCAAAGCCTACAGCACCGATCAAGGTTAGGAAGCCGCCGAACTCGTACATGTTCTGGGCGCCGAAGTTCTGGAACAGCCACCCGCCCAGCACGCCGCCGGCTACCCCGGCAATGCCGCTCCAGCCCAGCGTGAAGAAGGCATGGCCCGACGAGCGGAAGGGGCGCGGGAGCAGCAGCCGGGTCAGCTGCGCGCCGACATAGAAGAAGCCGCCGAACGTAATGCTGTGCATAATCTGGATCAGGGCAACTTCACGCGGCGTCGTCGCCTGGGCGGTGAGCCACCAGCGGAAGACGAACAGCAGGCTGACGAGCGCGAGCCATCCGAGCAGCGCCGGCACCGAGCGCCGCAGATAGCGTTCACACAGCTTCAGCACGCCGATCTCCAGAAAGGCGGACAGGAAGACGGCCAGTCCGACAATGGAACGGGAGCCGCCCATGTCGGTGATATACAGCGACAGGAAAGTCGTGTTCATCGTGTTCGGGATGGAGACGAGCAGTCCGAAGATCAGGAACGACAGGAAATACGGATTGCGGATCACTCTGCCGATTCCCCGGAACGGATTGGGGGCCACGGCGAATCCGCCGCTGCCCCGGCTCAGGGGGGGCAGCGCGGCGAGCGACAGCATCGCCGCCCCCAGGAGAGCGGCGAAGAGGAACGCCAGCGACGAGATTCCCGCCCGCTCCAGAACGGGACCGGCCAGCAGCGCCGTCAGCGCCCAGCCGACCGATCCCCACAAGCGGAAGGAGCCGAAGGGGCGTCCGGTATCGCTGATGTAGCTCAGCGTCAGCGTATGGGTCTGGGCCAGCAGCGGCGTCTGGCAGAAATAGAACAGCAGCATGGCCGTATAGAGCGTTTCATATGTATGGGCGCCGAAGGCCAGCTCTGCGAACAGAAGCGTGCCGGTCAGCATCATTAGAACGATTCGCCGGACATGGGGGTAGCGGTCGCTCGACAGTCCCCAGAACGGATTGGCGAAGATCGAGACCAGCGGGCCGAAGGCCAGCAGCAGGCCGATCTCCAGCTTGTTCAAGCCCCTGTCCTGGAGGTACAGCGGAAAATAAGTGGCGAACAGCACCATAGCGCCGTAGACAAAGAAAGTGAACCCTTTCAGAACAAAGGGCGAAGAGGATTTATCCGGTTCTTCCCGCACCACGTAATGCTCCTTTCACATGCGGTTTCGGCATCTGAAATCCCGCTGCGTCTCCCGCAGACGGACAGCCGATGCTATCACTGTATCATTAGTTGAAAGGGGATACAAACCAACAATTATCTAAATTTGTGCTTGGCTGGATAACAAGGACGCATTCTTGCCACAATCACCGGAGGAGGAAGCGGGGACAAGCGCGCCCCGGGCGCAGGGCTTCGGGGCGTATGTCATAACGGGGAGGGAAGGCGGTGCGGCCGGAGAGGCTGCAGGCCTCCCCTATCCGCCGATTTGCGACATCCGCCGCGCGGTCGGCGTGCGGCTCTGATCCTTGCCGGCCAGGGCCAGCGCCATTTCATGGCTGAGCGGCTTGCCGGCCAGCGCGGTGCGGAACAGGGCGCGGACCGCCTCCGGATCGGAGGCGAGCGGGCGGACGTGGTATTCGTCCGACCAGTACAGACAGGCCTTGATATGGCCGTCGGCGGTAAGGCGCAGCCGGTTGCAGCCCTCGCAGAAGTGCTCGCTGACCGGGTGAATCAGGCCGAATGTTCCGGCCGCGCCCGGGACGCGGAGATCCTGCGAGGGGCCGCCCCCGGCGGGAGCTTCGGCCGCTTCGGCCGCCCAGCCGGCATCCCGGCAGGCCTGGGCGACGCGCTCCAGCGGCAGATAGGTCTGCCGCCAGGCATCGGAGGCTTCGCCGATCGGCATATATTCGATGAACCGCACATGCAGGGGGCGGTCCAGCGTCAGCGAGATGAAGTCGGCGATCTCGTCATCGTTGATGCCCTTCATCAGCACGACGTTCAGCTTGATCGGGGCAAGGCCGGCGGCCTGGGCCGCTTCAATCCCCTTCAGCACCCGGGCGACATCGCCGCCCCGGGTAATCCGGGCGAAGCGGTCGGGCCGGAGCGAATCCAGGCTGATATTGACGCGGGCGAGCCCGGCTTCCTTCAGCGCGGCCGCCTTGCCGGGGAGCAGCAGGCCGTTCGTGGTCAGCGACAGCTCCAGGCCGCTGTCTATGCCGGCCAGCATGGCGACCAGCCGCTCCAGTCCGGGCCGCACAAGCGGCTCGCCGCCGGTGAGGCGGATTTTGCGGAGGCCGGCCGGTACGAGGGCGCGCACGACGGCGGCGATCTCGTCATCGTCCATGATCTGCTCGGAGGGCTGGAATGCCATGCCCTCGGCGGGCATACAATATATGCAGCGAAGGTTGCAGCGGTCAGTCACAGAGATGCGCATATAGTCGTGTACCCGGCCGAATGAATCTGTTAGCGCGTCCATGTCAGGTCCTCCCTCGTCTGCTGCCGGGCGTTGTCTGCCATCCCGGTTGGTTGGTACAAATTTTAATCTCTTCGCGCAGGGCCGTCAATGCGGAGCGCCGTTTTTCATCGCCATGCACAATGCGGACGGCGGAGGCCAGAAGAAGGAGAATTTGACAGTCCTGCGACAAATGAAAGCGTTTTGCCATAGAATAGTCATGAAAAGCGCTTACATTACCGTTTATAATGAAAACAGGAACAGGCGGTTCCCTAATTCCGCGCTGTTTCGTACAGATGACCGGCGGGCTTAAGGTCCGGCAAGCGATATGGAATGGGGTACGGAAGCTCGCGGGCCTCCCGCAACCGCCGGGTACACACAAGGAGGAAACCAATCATGACTTCACGGAATGCCCCTTCACTTGTTGTGCCGGATGCCTGCGAACGCTGGCTGGAAGGCAGAGGTTCCCTGTATCAGCTGTATGCGGAATTTCTCGGCCGGAGACCGAAGCTCTCCATGATCGCCGAATGGAGCCTCGACCGGCGGATCGGAGCGCTTCTGGACGGATTGGACAGCGGCCGGGAGCTGAGAAGTTGCCTGTACACCCGGAATGCGGGCGATCTGCCCGGCATTTGGGAACGCGAGGCCCAGGAGTACGACCGTCTGACGAGCCTCCGGGCAGCCGGACTGGCGGCGGCCCGGGAATCGGAGCTGCGCGGCGAGAAAGAGGATTTCTGCAATGTGCTCTCCGGCATCTATGCCGAATCGGGCATTGTATTCAAGAAATGCGGCGCTGAAGCCGATGACCATATTGCGATTGAGCTGGAATTCATGAGTATTCTCCATGAAGAAATGATGTTCAACAGCTTCTCGGTACGAAGCGCTCTGGAACGGCTGGAGACCCAGGAGAGGTTCCTGGAGGAGCACCTGCTGCTGTGGGCGCCCGGCTTCTGCGCCAAGCTGACCGCTGCAACGGAGAGTCCGCTGTACCGGGGACTGGCCCGTCTGCTGGAAGAATTTCTGCCTTATGATCTGGAAATGCTGCGCTCCTGGAGAGCGGCGCTGGAAGCGGGTTCGGCGGCTCTGGTCTGACGGCTGTCCCGGCCGCGTATCCGGGAACGAACGATAACGGCAGGGCCCTTGGAGGCTCTGCCGTTTGTTTGCGTTCGGCTTTCGGGTCTATAATGGAGAGAATAGGGGAGAGGGGGATGAGAATGGGACTGTATGTCGGTCTGGATATCGGGACGACCAGCACCAAGGTTTTTGCTTACGATGAACAAGGGAATATACGCGGAAGCGGACAGTCCGGGTATTCGCTGCTGGTGCCGGAGCCCGGGAGAGCGGAGCAGCGTCCGGACGATATCGTCCGGGCGGTGACTGAAGCGTTCCGGTTGGCCAAAATCGCCTCCGGCGCCAAGGCCGGCGACATCGCGGCCGTTGGAGTCAGCACCGCCATGCACTCCTTGATGGCGGTCGACGGCGACGGCCATCCCCTGACGCCGCTTGTGACCTGGGCGGATAACCGCAGCGCCCCCCAGATCGGGGAGCTGAAGCGCCGGGGGCTGGACCGGCGGCTGTATGAGCTGACGGGAACGCCGGTGCATCCGATGTCTCCGCTCGGGAAGCTGCTGTGGTGGCGGGAGAACCAGCCGGAGATGTTCGCGAAGGCGGCCAAATTCATCTCCATTAAAGAGTACGTATTCCATCGCTTCTTCGGCACGTATGCGCTCGATATCTCGCTCGCTGCGGCCACGGGGCTGCTGCGGGTGGAAGGCGACGACTGGTGCGAGGAAGCGCTGGAGATTGCGGGCGTCGGCCGGGAGCGGCTCGGCGAATTGATGCCGGTCACCCAAGTGCTTAGGGGAATGCGCCCGGAAGCCGCGGAGCGCTGCGGCCTGCTGCCGGAGACGCCGTGGATTGTGGGAGGCAGCGACGGCGCGCTGGCCAATATCGGCTCCGGCGCGGCGGATTACCGCAGTACTGCGGTCACGATCGGGACCAGCGGAGCCGTGCGGCGCTTCGCCCCGAAGCCGGTAACGGACCCGCAGGGACGCACCTTCTGCTACGCCTTCGGCCAGGACCGCTGGCTGATCGGCGGACCGACGAACAACGGCGGAATTGCGCTGCGGTGGTTCAAGGAGCAGTTCATGCCGCCGGAACCGCCGGCAGGCGCCGGATCGGGCGCCGGACTTCCGGCCCAGGACCGCAGACAGCACCGGGGACGGCAGCGGAGCGGTCCGGTGCGAACCCAGGCTGCGCCGTCGGTCAGCCGCGGCTCGTTCGATGAGCTGATCGAGCAGGCGCTGAGCGTGCCTCCCGGTGCGGAGGGGCTGCTCTTCCTGCCGTACCTGAGCGGCGAGCGCGCGCCGCACTGGGACCCCAGCGCCCGCGGCGTGTTCGCCGGAGCGGGGCTGCACCATGAGCGCCGGCATTTTGCCCGGGCGGTGCTGGAAGGCGTCCTGCTGGCCGTCGACAGCGTCACCTCGGCGCTCGCCGAGCTGGCAGGTCCGCCGGAGCGGCTGCTGGCTTCGGGCGGCTTCGCGGCTTCGCCGGGCTGGACCGGCCTGCTGGCCGATATTTCCGGTGTCCGCATTGATGTGCCGGACACCTATGAAGCTTCCGCCCGGGGCGCGGCCATTCTGGCGATGCTGGGCATGGGCGCGATCACCTCGCTGGACGAGCTGGGTGGCGAACTGCCGATATTGCGCAGCCATCTGCCCGATGAACGGAGACGGGCTGTCTATGAGCGGGTCAAGCCGGTGTTCCGCCGGCTGTATGACCGGCTGGAGCCCGTCTTTCCGGAGCTGGCCGCGCTGCAGACGGCGCCGGATGCGCAGCGTCCGGCACGCGGATAGAGTTCAAAAAAGCCAACCCCGAATGATAAGGGGTTGGCTTTTTGAGTTCCGGTTCTCCGACCGAAGGTTCAGAACCGGCGGCCGGGCGGTAATTATTCTTCTGTAGTCTTGCGGCGGAACTTCATCAGGAACTCGTAGACGATCGGGACGATCACCAGCGTCAGCAGCGTCGAGCTGACGAGGCCGCCGATAACCGTTACGCCGAGACCCTTGGAGATGATGCCCGCGCTGTTCTCAAGCCCGGTAACCAGCGGCAGCAGCGCGCCGATGGTCGCAAGCGCCGTCATCAGAATCGGCCGCAGACGGGTGCCGCCGGCTTCCAGAAGCGCTTCGCGGGTCGACAGACCTTCGCGCTCCTTGTGGATGACGCGGTCAATGAGCACGATGGCGTTCGTGACGACAATCCCGATCAGCATCAGTGCGCCCATGAGCGCCGAGACGTTCAGCGTCTCGCCTGCGATCAGCAGCGCCACGAGCGCGCCGATGACCGTGAACGGCAGCGAGAAGAGGATGGCGAACGGCGCCAGCGCCCCGCCGAAGGTGACCACGAGGACGAAGTATACGATGGCGATGGCTGCCAGCATGGCAATGCCGAGCTGGCCGAACGTCTCGTTGATCTGTTCGGTCACGCCGCCGTAAGTGACGGTCACGCCGTCCGGAAGCTCCAGCTTGTCGATCTCATCCTGTACCTTGCCGGAAGCGCTGTTGACGTCGCTGGACAGGATATCGGCCGTGACGCTGACCGTCATCTTGCCGTTCAGGCGGGTGATGGAGTCCGGCGAAGTGCCTTCCTCCACCTTGGCTACGTCGCCGATCCGGACCGGAACGCCCAGCGGGGACGTCAGCGTAGCATCTTCCATCTGGTCGATGCTGGTGTAGGTGGTGGCGTCGGTGTCGATATAGACGTTGTAGTTCTTGCCGTCCACCTTCACTTCCGTCAGGACCGGGCGGGTGCCCGCAGGAGCGAGCTTCATCGCAATCTGTCCGGCCGTCAGACCGAGCGAGCTGAGCTTCTGCTGGTCGGCGACGATGGTGTACTGCCCGTAGGACTCGGACAGGCTCGTCTCCGCGTCCTTGAAGTTCTTCGTGTCTTTCTGGACGATGCCGAGAATCTGGTCGGCCACCGGCTTGAGGTCCTCCAGCGAATCGCCGAAGATGTTGACGGTCAGCGACGAGCCGCCCAGACCGCCTCCGGACATGCCGGACATGTCGCCCCAGGTGCCGTCCGGCACGCTCTCGGTCAGGCCTTCGACCAGCTTCTCCTTCACTTTGTCAAAATCAGGCGTATTGCTGTCATATTCGATGTAGAACAATCCGCTGTTCCCGCCGCCGAAGCCGAACATGCCGCCTCCGCCGATGGAATACTGCATCTGGCTGACATGGTCCTGGGCCAGAATGTACTTCTCGGCCTTCAGCCCTTCTTCCTTGACGTCTTCCAGCGTCTGTCCGGCCTTCGGAGAGAAGGTCAGGATCACGTTCTTTTCTTCCTGGGAGGGCAGGAAGCTGACGCCGATCGGCTTGATGAGGAAGAGGCTTCCCACCAGCAGCAGCACGGCTGCGCCGAAGGTAATCAGCTTGTGGTTCAGCGTCCAGTTCAGAATCTTGCGGTAGCCGCCGGCCAGACGGCCCGGCTTCTCTTCATGGTTCCGCTTGTTCTTCAGACCCTTGCGGAACAGCGAGTGGGCCATCGCCGGCACGAGCGTGATGGCAACCAGCAGCGACGCCAGCAGCGAGAAGACCATCGTCAGCGCGAACGGCAGGAACAGTTCGCCGACCATGCCGCTGACAAAGGCGAGCGGCAGGAAGACCGCGATGGTGACGATCGTCGAAGACATAATCGGCACGAACATTTCCCGCGTGGCTGCGCTGATGAGCTCGCGGCCGCGGAGCTTCTCGCCGGAGAGCGTGAGGCGGCGGTAGATGTTCTCGATGACGACAATCGAGTCGTCGACGACGCGGCCGATGGCAACGGTCATGGCGCCGAGCGTCATCATGTTCAGGGTGATGTCCATCTGGCGCAGACAGAGCATGGCGATCAGCAGCGACAGCGGAATCGAGATGATCGAGATCAGCGTCGAGCGCAGATTGCGCAGGAAGATCAGAATGATGATGACGGCGAACAGGGCGCCGAAGGCGGCCTTGGACAGCATGGTGTTGACCGAATCCTGGATTGGCTTGCCCTGGTCGAGCAGAATATCCAGGTTAATATCCTTGAATTGGCCTTTCAGCTTGTCGATCTCCGACTTGACGTCGTTGACGACTTCGACCGTATTGGCGTCGTTATCCTTCACGATCTGGATGCCGATGGATTCCTTGCCGTTGGTGCGGGAGACGGATTCGGACTGGCCGATAACCTGAATGTCGGCGAGGTCGCCCAGCTTGACCGTCGGCAGGCTGAAGCCGGCAGGCGTCTGTCCGGCGGCAGAACCGGCTCCGGCATTGGCGGCCCCGGCGGCGGCTCCGGCATTGCCGGAAGCGCTGGCAGCTCCGGCGGCAGAACCCGCGCCCGAACCGGCAGCGGCACCCGATCCCGCGCCCTGCGGGATAATCGGAATGGCGACATTCTTGAGGTCATCGACGGTGACAATGTTGCCGTCAATCACGACCGCCTTCTGCGACTCGTCCAGGGTGAACAGGCCGAGCGGCGCATGAACCGACGAGCCCTGGATGATGCCCTTGACCGTATCTTCGGTCAGGCCGTACTGCTTCAGCTTGTCGGGATGGAACTTCAGGCTCACTTCCTTGACGTACTGGCCCGAGATCTGCACAGAAGCAACGCCGCCCAGGTCTTCCAGCGCCGGGCCGATGTCGTTCTCGGCGATTCGCGTCAGGCTCTCCAGATTCTGCGATCCGTTGGACGACAGGCTCAGGGAGATGACCGGCAGCGAGCTCAGGCTGAACCGGGTGATGGTCGGCTTCTGGGCGCCGTCCGGCAGCTTCACATCGTTGATCGCCTCGCGTACGGCGGCGGTGGCGTTGTCCAGGTTCGCGCCGTAGTCGAATTCAATGGTGACATTGGAGGCATTCTCCATCGAAGTGGAGTTGATGTTCTTGATGCCGTCCACATTGCGCAGCCGCTGCTCCATCGGCTTGCTGATGTCGTTGACGACGCCCTCGGGCGCGGCCCCCGGGTAGACGGTGGTGACGTTCAGAAAGGGAATGCTGATGTTCGGCAGCGTCTCCTGCTTCATCGTCAGGGCGCTGTACATGCCCCCGAATACGACGATGATCGTCAGGAGCCAGACGGCGAACTTGTTCTTCAGGGAAAACTGGATCAGGCTCTTCATAAAGTAAGGTAGTCTCTCCTTCTCTCTAATTTCGGTTCAGGTGTTCGAGATAAGCGGTCAACAGCGCCTCCAGCTCTCCGCAGGCTTCGGCAAGCGCCGGGTGCCCCGTCAGGTTGGACAGCATGCCGTTAATGACGGCTCTTCTCGGCAGGGGAAGGCGAACCTCTTCTTCCAGCACGGACAGCGACACCTCGATGTCCTCGCGCTCGCCCGCCTGAAGACTGTCGCCCGCAGCGGCGAGTTCCCGAAGCCGGCGGATAAGCTGAAGCGGGTGCCGGAACGGCGGCTCTCCGCAGGAGATCAGCTCGGCCAGACGGGAGGCCGACAGCAGCGGCTCGGCCTTTCCCTCGATCAGACCGGCCGCCACCATATCCAGCAGCCGGATGAAATGGTCGGCAATGGCGGGTACTTTCAGCGGAGAGAAGGGGTGGAACAGCGCCCGCACATAGGCGCCGACCATGCCGTCGGCGAACAGCCAGAGATCGCCCGAGTAGGGGGCAATTCCCGGTCCGTAGATCTCGCTAAGCCGCTTCCCGAACCAGGCAATCAGCGTCGGCTGCAAGTGGCGCATCCATTCGGCGGGCTTCTTGTCCCGTGTGCTCCCAACCCATTCCTGCACCTGGCGGAGCAGGAACTCCCGCAGCTCGTACAGGTGGTGAAGCAGAATCTCGATCTGCTCGCGCAGCTTCTCTCTCGGCGTCCGGCCGGGCGCGTGGTCCGCAGCCAGCAGAGGTCTGCTGATCAGCCGGAAGCAGTAGAGGAAGATGCTCTCTTCAAGCTCTTCCTTTGATTTAAAGGACAGATACAGGCTTCCCTTGGAGATGCCGCAGCGCTCGGCGATATCCTGCATGGAGGTCGATCCGGGTCCCTTGTCGGCATACAGCTCCATGGCGGCCTTGATAATCTGTGTTTTTTTGTCGGCGGTTCGGTCGGCCAATACGCTTAAGACTCCTTTCCCTGCACGGTAATCCGGCAGTCTGACTATCCGGTTCTCTGATTGACTGATTGGTCAAACCGATTATAGTACAGATGGCCGGAGAATACAAATTCAGCGGTTCCTTTCAGAAATCAATGGGAAGAATGGACAGGATCATGTACAATGTAGAGTGGGCCCACAGCGACTTTTATGTAAAGGTAGGTAATCATGAGAAGAGGTATTCAGGCGATCATTATCATAGGCGCTTTTCTCGCCTTCTATTATTTCGGAGTCGGCCTCTTCGGCAGCACGGCCGCAACCATCATCAGCGTCTTCTCGACGCTTGCGGTCGTCTCGATCTGTCTGGCGATCTTCATGGAGAACCGGAATCCCACAGCCACGCTGGCCTGGATTCTGCTGCTCGTTCTTATTCCGGTGGTCGGGCTCGTGTTCTACTTCCTGTTCGGACAGAACGTGTTCAAACGCCGCAAGTACGACAAGAAAGCCGTCCGCACGCAGACGGCCTACGAGCGGATCGACAACGACGCGCTGCGCATGCACCAGGACTGGTCCATCTTCAATCCGGCGCAGCAGAAGCTGCTCGGTCTGTCCCAGCGGCTCGCGCGGACGCCGATTTCTTTTACCAGCGAGACCCGGGTGCTGACCAACGGAGAGGAGACCTTCGGAACGCTGCTGATGGAGCTCCGGCAGGCCCAGCACCATATTCATATGGAGTATTACATCTTCCGGGCGGATGAGATCGGAACCCGGATCAAGTCGATTCTGATCGAGAAGGCCAAGGCGGGCGTGAAGGTCCGGTTCATGGTGGATGCGGTCGGAAGCATGCAGCTGCCGCGCGCATTTCTGGACGAGCTGTCGGAAGCCGGCGTGGAGGTGGCGGCCTACGGCAAGTCGCGTTCCTTCTTCTCCAGCCGGGTCAATTACCGCAATCACCGCAAAATCGTCGTGATCGACGGCGACGTCGCCTTCATGGGCGGCCTCAACGTCGGCGATGAATACCTGAGCCGCAGCAAGACCTACGGATTCTGGCGCGATACCCACATGCTGGTGCGCGGCGAGGCTGTCCGGACCATGCAGATTATCTTCCTTCAGGACTGGATGCATACGACCGGCGAGCGGATTCTGGAGCAGGATTACCTGTCGCCGCAGCTTCGCTACACCGCGGGCGACGGCGCGGTTCAGATTATTCCGAGCGGACCCGACAATGAACGCCGGGCGCTCAAAAATATTTTCTTCGCGATGATCACCTCCGCCCGGAAATCGGTCTGGATTGCCTCTCCGTATTTCATCCCGGATGAGGATATCTACACGGCGATCCGCGTTGCCGCCATGTCGGGTCTGGATGTGCGCCTGCTGTTCCCGGCCAAGCCGGACAAGCGGATTCCGTTCTTCGCTTCGCATTCCTACTTCCCGCTGATGCTCGACGCGGGGGTCAAGATCTACGAATACGAGAAAGGATTCATCCATTCCAAAATTCTGATTATCGACGGCGAAGTCGCGACTATCGGCACGGCCAACATGGACATGCGCAGCTTCCACCTCAATTTCGAGGTCAATGCGCTGCTGCTTCAGTCCGAGAGCGTCAAGCGCATTGTCTCCGACTTCGAGCGCGACCTGCTCTCGACCCGGCTGATTGTGCATGAGGAATTCATGCAGAAGCGTCTGCTGGAGCGTCTGCTCGAGTCGGGCGCCCGGCTGATGTCGCCGCTGCTGTAGCGGGAGCGCCCGGCCTTGGCTCGGCCTGTTCGGCAGGCAGATGCGTCCGGACGCGGAATTGGGGCGGGTGGATGTATCGCCGATAGGGAAAGAGAACCAAGAGGACACCCTAGAGGTGTCCTCTTGCCGTTAGGGGCGGAGGTTCCTGAACGGCCGGCCTCGGGGAAGCTTCGGGTGACAGTCCTCTGCACGGTATGTATAATGGTTGTACAGGATTTGTATAAACCTTAACTGGAGTGAACGGCGGCATGTATACAATTAAAGAGGTCGCAGCGATGCTCGACATTCCTTCGGTTACCCTTCGGGCCTGGGAGAGCCGCTACCAAGCGGTGATTCCGCAGCGGACGGAGTCGGGATACCGGCTGTACAGCCAGCGCGATGTTGACGATCTTAGGTGGCTGAAGGAGCAGACAGAAGCCCGGGGAATCGGCATTTCGCACGCCGTCCGGCTGTTGAAGGCCGGCAGGGAGGCGGCCCCGTCCGACAAGCCCGTTGCGGCGGCTCCCGGTACGCCGGAACAGGCCTTCCTCCAGCTGCGGCGGCAGATCTACGAGGCGCTGTTGGAATTTCAGGGGGAACGGGCGGCAGGATTGACCGATTTCGGATTCTCGGTCTACGGCTACGAGACCATGTTCCACGAGGTGCTGGCCCCGGTGCTTGTCCTGGTGGGCGATGCCTGGGAGAACGGAGAGGCCACCGTGGCCCAGGAGCATTACATGACCCATTTTGTCGCGAACCGGTTCCATGCGCTGTTCCATGTGTTCCCCGTCAATGCTTCCCTGCCGAAAGCGGTCTGCTTCTGTCCCGCCGGAGAACGGCACGAAGTCGGTCTTCTGCTGTTCTCGCTGTTCCTGCGCCGCAACGGGGTGGAGGTCATCTATCTGGGAGCGGATACGCCGGAGGAGGGAGTCTCCGCGCTCCTACGGGAGAAAGACGGAATCGGAGCCGTCTGCCTGTCCCTGACCGACCGGGCGCTGCTTCCCTATGCGGAAGAAGTGATTGCGCGGCTGGCCGGACTGGCGGAAGGGGCGCTGTTCATTGCGGGCGGGAGCGCATTCTCCGACTGGCAGAGTCCCGAGGGCTTCCCGGTCCGGCTGCATAGGTCCGGAGAGAATCCGGCCCGGTGGCAGAGCTGGTTCAGCGCCGTATTCGCAGGCCGGAGCCGCCTGCCGGGCAGAATGACGTAGAATTTCATATCCGTAAGAAGCCGGTGGGTCCGAACCGGCGGATTGCCTTGCAGAAGCCCCGGTTGCCGGGGCTTTTTGGCGTGGGCTTCAGAGGCAGCCAAGGCCATAAACCGGCAAAATCGACATTTTTTTAGTTGTGGCCAATCGGTGACGTTTACAGACGGATGAAAAGCCGTTATGATGTTGTATATAGATTGTATAGTATTTGTACAGTTATTGTATAATGTTTGCACAATTGGCCGAAGGGCCAGGGCGGAGGAACGCATGTGACACAGGATAGAACGGCCGCGCGGGTTGCGGTCATCGGAGCGGGACCGGGCGGGCTGGCCGCGGGCATGCTGCTGGCGGCGGAGGGATGCGAAGTCACCGTGTATGAGAAGCAGGCGGTGGTCGGCGGGCGGTCTGCCCGGCTGGAACTGGGAGCCTACCGGTTCGACAGGGGGGCCACCTTCCTCATGATGCCGCATCTGCTGGAGGAACTCTTCGAAATGGCAGGACGGAAGCTTGAGGATTATGTAACGCTGCTGAAGCTGGACCCGCTGTACAGCCTGCATTTCGGCGATACGGTGTTCTCGCCGGGAACCGACCGGGACCGGACCGAGGCGGAGATTGAACGGCTCTTCCCCGGCGACGGCGCGGGGTACCGCCGGTTCATGGCCGACGAGGAGGATAAATTCGCGCGGATTATGCCGCTCTTGCAGCGGCCGTTCGGTTCGCTGGCCGACTATGCCCGGAAGGACGTGCTGCGCGCACTGCCGAAACTGCATGCCGCCGATACGGTATACGGCCGGCTGTCCCGGTATTTCCGCGATGAGCGGCTGCGCTTCGCGTTTACTTTTCAGGCCAAGTATCTCGGAATGTCGCCTTGGGATTGCCCGGGAACCTTCACGATTCTCTCCTATCTGGAGCATGCGTACGGGCTGATGCATCCGGTCGGGGGCGTGCACCGCGTGCTTGAGGCGATGGCCGAGGTGACCGAAGAACACGGCGGCGTTATCCGGACTTCTGCGGGCGTCCTCCGAATCCGGGTGAAGAACGGCCGGGCAACGGGGCTTGCGCTGGAGAACGGCGAGGAGGTGGAATGCGATTACGTGATTCTGGGGGCGGACTTCGGGTCGGCCATGACGACCCTGTTCGAGCCGGGTACGCTGAAGCGCTATACGCCGGACCGAATCGCCCGGAAACGCTTCTCCTGCTCCACCGCCATGCTGTATCTCGGTGTGGACGGGAAGCTGGACCTTCCGCACCATGCCGTTCATTTCGCGGCGGATTACCGGCTGAATGTGGAAGAGATTACGGCGGCCGGCCGGCTGTCGGCCGACCCTTCCCTGTATGTGCACAACCCTTCTGCGATTGATCCGACGCTGGCCCCGCCCGGCAAATCCTCGCTCTACGTGCTGATGCCGGTACCGAACCTGAAGGCGGACATCGACTGGGAAGCGGAGCGGGAAAGGGTCCAGGCCTCGATGCTGGAGCGCCTGACGCGAATTCCCGGTCTTGAGGACCTCCCGGAGCGGACCGAGGAGCAGCTCTTCTTCTCGCCGCTGGACTGGCAGGACCGGCTGGACGTCTATGCCGGGGCGACCTTCAATCTGGCCCACAATCTGGGCCAAATGATGGCGCTCCGCCCGCATAATGCCTTCGCCGAGGTCGACGGAATCTGGCTGGTGGGCGGAGGCACCCACCCCGGAAGCGGACTGCCGACCATCTTCGAGTCGGCGAAGATCAGCGCCCGGCTGCTGCTGGAGCGCCACGGCGCTTCCCGCAGACGCGCTGCTGCGGCCGGCGCGGGCCGGGAGGTGACGGGATGAGCCGGATCGGTATCGTCGGCTCGGGAATCGGCGGTCTGACGGCGGCGCTGCTGCTGAGCCGGCAGGGGCATGAAGTTACGGTGTTCGAGCGCGGCTCCGAACCCGGCGGAAGAGTGGCCTGGGAAGCCGAAGGCCCCTACCGGATCGACAAGGGGCCGACGATTGTCCTTCTGCCGGATATGCTGCGCGGCATCCTGGAGGAGGGCGGCTTTCCGGCTGAGCGTCTGGAGCTGCTGCGCTGCGACCCGATGTGCGCGGTTCATGTGCGCGGAGGCCGAACGCTGCGCCGCTATGACAACCCGGCCGCCCAGATGGCGGAGATCGAGCGGCTGTACCCCGGAGAAGGCGCGGGCTTTCTCCGCTTCATGTCCGAGATGGCCCCGCTGTTCCCTCTGGGGCAAGCGGCTTTTCTGGAGCGGAGCTTCCCGAACCGGCGCTCGTTCTTCAGCGCAGGCAATCTGAAGCTGATGGCGCGCCTTCGCGCCTATCAGAGTCTCCGGGCAGCGGTCGGCCGCTATTTCCGCAGCGAGGAGCTGCGGGACGCCTTCTCGCTGCAGAGCCTCTATATCGGAGGCGCTCCGTTCCGGACGCCGGGTCTGTACACGATGCTTCCCTATGCGGAGCATGCCTTCGGCGTCTGGATGCTGCGCGGCGGCTACGGCGCGCTTCCGGGTCTGATCGCCTCCGAGCTGCGGCGGCGCGGCGTGCATTTTCGGATGAACGCCGAAGTCACAGAGCTGACGGTAGAAGACGGCGTCTGCACCGGCGTAGTTGCCGAAGGCGCAGTTTTCTCCTTCGACGCCGTGCTGTTCAACGGCGAGTTCCCGTATCTGCGCGGCCTTCTTCCGCCGGAAGCGGTCCGGCTTCTGCCCGGAGGGAAGCGGCGCGGCAAGGCGGGCGCAGTTCGGGCCGAAGCCAGCGCGGCCGCAGACGGACCGCAGGGAATTCATGCCCGCGCCGCCCGGATTCGGGAAGAGGAAGGCCGTCTGCCGCAGGGCGGCGGATCTCGGCCGCACGGGCCGGAGCCGGATGAAAGAGCGGATTCCCGGTATCAGCCTTCCTCGGGCTGTCTGCTGATCTATCTGGGCGTGGCGAAGCGCTGGGCGGAGACGGAAGTGCATCAATTCTTCCTGCCCGCCTCGCTGGATGCAAGCCTTCGCGAGCTGTTCGGGCGGGGCGTCGTCCCCGCAGACCCGTCCTATTATGTCTTCAATCCGGTCGCGCTGGACAGTGCGGCGGCTCCCGAGGGGGAGAGCGTGCTGTATTTCCTGGTGCCGGTTCCCTCGGGAAGCGGAACGGACTGGGAGGAAGCGGCAGGACCGCTGGCCGAGCGGGTGCTGGCCGACGCGGAGACGCGGGGCTTCCCGGGGCTTGCCGCCCATATCCGGTGGAAGCGGATACGGACGCCCGCGGATGCCGAGCGGGAAGGTCTGTACGGGGGAGGAAGCTTCGGCATTGCGCCGGTGCTCTCCCAGTCGGGCGTCTTCCGGCCGCAGCCGAAGCCCGGAGGAATTGCAGGATTGTACGCCGCCGGGGCTTCGGTGCATCCCGGCGGCGGCGTGCCGATTGTCATGCAGGGGGCCCGGATGGCCGCCCACCAAATTGCAGAGGAGCTGAGAGCCAATGAACGGCGAGATTATTCGACAGTGTGAGGAAATGATGAAGAGGGGCTCGTCTTCGTTCTACCGGGCATTTGCCGGACTGCCGAGTCCGCGCCGGGAGGCGGTCCATGTCATCTATGCGTTCTGCCGGCTGATCGACGACAGCGTGGACGAACCCGAGAATGCCCCGTATACCATTGGGGAGCTGCGGCGGCTGTTCACGGATCTCGATACCGCCGAGGGCCATTTCATCTGGCCGGCGCTCCGCTGGCTGTTCAATTCGTTCCCGCAGATCGGCCGTGATCCGTTCCTGCTGCAGATGGAAGGACAGCTGCGCGACCTTACCTTCACCCATTACCGGACGCTGGATGAACTGGAATCCTACTGCTACCTGGTGGCGGGCACGGTGGGCGAGATGCTGCTGCCGGTACTTCGGGACGACCGCAGCGAAGCTGCCGTATCCGCGGGAATTTCGCTGGGCATAGGCATGCAGATTGTCAACATCATGCGCGATGTCGGCGAAGATCTGGAGCGGGGCCGCCGCTATCTGCCGCTTGAACTGCTGGAGAAATACGGTTACGGAGCGGAGGAGCTGGAGCGCGGCGTTGTGGATGAACGCTTCATTGCCCTGATGCGGGAACTGCGCAGCCATGCGCACCGCTGGTTCCGGCTCGGTCTGGCCGAAGTGGACTCCTACCCGCCCGAGAGCGCTATGGCCGTTGAGCTGGCAGGGGCGTTCTATGCAGCGATCCTGGATGTCATTGAAGATGCCGGTTACGATGTGTTCGCCGGAAGAGCCATTGTCGGGGATGAGGCGAAGCTGCGGATGTTCCGCAAGATTGCGGGACGCTATGCCGCCAGCGAAGCCGGACGATGGCCGGTCACCGGCTGATGGCGCGGCTGTTCTGGTTCTGGTATGCGGCGGGAACGGTGCTTCTGGTGCTGCTGCGTCTGCCGGAGAGCCTGGAATTTGCCAACGGTCTGTTCCTGGTCTTCTATGCGCTGTACGCCTGCTCGCTCCATCTTCGGGAGAGACTCGGCACAACCGGGAATGACTCGTTAGTCATTAAAAAAACACCGCCGGACGCCTATGCCGTCCCTCCGGGCAGATTGGGGCGAATACGCCGAACCGGTCATTTCGGCCAAACCAGCCAAACCAGCCAAGTCAGCCAAACCGGCCAAACCGGCCAAACCGGCCAAACCGGCCAAACCGGCCAAACCGGCCAAACCGGCCAAACCGGCCGGAAAGATGGCCTTCCCCGGACTGTTCTGACGGCTGCGCTCATCTGGCTGGCAGGTATGGGGGTCGAGTGGATCGGCGTTCATACCGGACTGCTGTTCGGGGATTACCGGTATTCCTCCGCCCTTGGACCGCTCATGTTCGGCGTGCCCGTTACCCTTGGCTTTGCCTGGATCGCCGTTGTGCTGAACGCGCTGCTGCTGGCGCCGGGAGCGGCGGCGGCTTCCGGGAAGAAGGGAGCCGCCTTCGGCTGGCGTCCGCTGCTCTTCCGGGCCGTTCTGACCGGGTGCTGGGCGGTGCTGCTGGATCTGGTGCTGGACCCGGTGGCCCAGGCCCGGGGCTATTGGGATTGGGGGACGGACGCCGGGTTCTACGGCGTGCCGTGGAGCAATTTTGCCGGCTGGTTCGCCGCCGCCGCGCTGCTCTCCTTCGCACCGGGCCGAATCCGCTTCTCTCCCGCCGGCATTCGGCGGGGCGTTCGGCTCTATCAGGCGATGCTGCTGATGTTCGGTCTGATCTCGCTTCGCGACGGCCTGCCGCTCTGCGCGCTGATCGCCGCCGCGGGCATTCTCTTAGCCGAAGGGAGGGTACGCCATGCTTCGCGCCGACAAGCGGCCCGGGTTTGACTGGTTGTTCTACCGGTACAACAAGGGATATCTGATCTCCCGGCATTTCCGCGGGTTCGCCGCCGCCGGAGAGCTTGCGCCGGCTTCGGCCGGGCAGCGGCCGCTGCTCTATATCATGAATCACAGCTCCTGGTGGGACGGTCTGTTGGCCTATCACGCCGCCCGCACTCTGACCCGGGGCGACCATTACTTCATGATGGAAGAGGCGCAGCTTCGCCGGTACCGCTTCTTTCGCAAGCTGGGGGCGTTCTCGGTATCTCCCGGGGACCCCGCTTCAGCCGCTGTCTCGCTCCGCTATACAGTCCGTCTCCTCCGGGGAGGCGGCAGCGTCTGGATGTATCCGCAGGGAGAGATCGTCCCGCTGGAGCAGCGGCCGATCCGCCTGAAGCCCGGCGCTGCGGGGCTGCTCCGGCTCTGTCCGGAGGCGGCCGTCGTTCCGGTTACCCTCTACCACGGCCTGTTCCGCCATTCCAAGCCGGAAGCGACGCTGCTCGCTGGTCCGCCGCTGCTGGATGATTGGAGCGGCATGGAGCGCAGCGAGATCGGGAACCGGCTGGCAGCTGCGCTGACTGCCCAGCTGGAGGAGCACCGGGAGCGGGCCATCGCCGGAGACGGCCGTCTGCCGCCGGGCTTTGTTCCGCTGGTACGGGGCGGGAAATCGGTGCAGGAGCATTTCGACGGCGTATTCGGGAGGGGACGGACATGACGCTGCTCTTGAAGGTGATTGCCGCAGCTCTGGTGATTCAGCTGCTGTTCGCCTGCTGGAATACGGTTCATCTGCCGCTGCTCGGGAGCGGAGGATCTGCCCCTGGCCGCCGGGCCGGGAGAGAACGAAGCCGGGAAGCGGGAGCGGCAGCGAATGAGCGGACTGAACCGGAGGACGGGGCTGAAGAGGCTGGAGGAACGATGCATAAGACGGCGGTCAACCCGAAGCCGGGAAGCTTCCCTCGGAAAAGCTGCGGTGAGGCGTCCGGGGCCCGGCCGGTCCTGTCGATTCTGATTCCGGCCCGCGATGAAGCGGACCGGATCGGCGGCTGTCTGGCCTCGGTTCTCGCCTGCCGCGAGGCGGAGGCGGCCCGAGATTCTCGTTCTGGACGACGGCTCGGAGGACGGGACGGCAGAGGCCGCGAGGCGCGCCGGAGGCCCGGCGGTGACGGTGCTGGCCGGCCGCCCGCTGCCGGAGGGCTGGGCCGGCAAGCCGCATGCCTGCGCCCAGCTCGCGGAAGCGGCCCGGGGCAAGTGGCTGCTCTTTCTCGACGCCGATGTCCGGCTGGCGCCGGACGCGCTGGCGGCGGCGATGGCAACGGGGGAAGCGGCCGGCGGCGGGCTCGTTACCGGCTTTCCCCGGCAGGAGACGGGGACGTGGCTGGAGCGGCTGGTCGTGCCGCTTATGCTGTTTACCGTAGTCTGCCACCTGCCGGTCCCGCTGGTCCGGGGCTCCGCCGATCCCCGGTTCGTGGCGGCGCACGGCGGCTTCATGCTGATCCGCCGTGACGCCTACGACGCCTGCGGCGGACACAGGGCCGTCGCTTCGGCGCTGGTGGATGACATGGCGCTGGCCCGGGCGGTCAAATCGGCGGGAATGCCGGTGACCCTGGCCAATCTGTCCGACCATGTCCGGATGCGCATGTATGAGAACGCGGGGGAAGTCTGGCGGGGCTACCGCAAAAACCTGTACGACGGCCTCGGCCGCCGTCCGCTCCTGCTGCTGGGCGTCATGGCGGTGTACCTGACCGGGTACGTCCTTCCGCCGGCCGTGCTGCTCGGAGCAGGCTTCGCCGGCGATCCCGGGCCAGCGGCCTGGGCTTGTGCCTGCATGCTTCTCGGCGCGGCGATCAAGCGGGTCGCCGATGCGGCAGGGCGGAAATCCGGGGGATACGCGCTGCTGCTGCCGGCCGGAATGCTGGCCCTTGCGTTCATCGCGGCCGCCTCCTGGCGGGGAGCCGGCCGCGGATATTGGTGGAAAGGAAGGCGATACTTATGAGACAGCGGACAGCGGTGGTGATCGGGGCGGGCTTCGGAGGCCTGTCCTGCGCGGTCACGCTCGCCGCCCGGGGGTGGCGCGTGACGGTTCTGGAGCGCCAGGACGCTCCGGGCGGAAAGCTGCGGCGCGTGGAGGAGAACGGCTACCGGTTCGACCGGGGGCCGAGCACCATTACGATGCCGCAGGCTTTTGCCGCCCTCTATGAGCTGGCGGGCGAGCGGATGGAGGACCATGTGGAGCTGTATGAGCTGGAGCCCCGCACCCGCAACTGCTTCGCGGACGGCTCGGTCGTCGATCTCAGCCGCGACCCGGAGCGGACGGCGGCGCAGATTGCGCTCTACAGCCCGCAGGATGCGCTGCGCTATCCCGCTTTTCTTCGGGAAGCGGAGAAGCTGTCCCGGCTCAGCCAGCGGCGCTTCCTGAACAGAGGGCCGCTCAGCCTTCGGGACAAGCTGTCACCGGGAATGATCCGGGATCTGGTGCGCGTGCGTCCGCTGGTGCGGCTGGACACGCTGCTCCGCCGCTACTTCAGCCATCCGAATACGCTGGCGATGTTCGGGCGGTATGCTACCTATGT
Source organism: Paenibacillus glufosinatiresistens (assembly GCF_031470375.1). Lineage (NCBI taxonomy): Bacteria > Bacillati > Bacillota > Bacilli > Caryophanales > Paenibacillaceae > Paenibacillus > Paenibacillus glufosinatiresistens. The sequence goes on along the minus strand of NZ_JAVFHT010000005.1, from coordinate 197,694 downwards.
CGGTTCCTCTCCTTACCGGGCGCCCTCCATCTTCGCCATGCTCGGTTATACCGAGGCGGGGGAGGGGGTATTCGGGGTCCGCGGCGGCACTTACCGCTTGATCGAGGCGCTGACCGGCCTGGCGGAGCGCCTCGGCGTGACCCTGCTGACCGGAACGGAAGCGTCGTCGCTTGCCGTGCGCGGCGGCCGGGTCACGGGCGTCGAGACCGCGGGAGGCTTCCACGGGGCCGACGCCGTCATCTGCGGCGGGGACGCGCTCAGCGTCAGCAGAATGCTGCTGCCCGAACGCAGCCGCCCGTCGCTGAGCGACCGGAAGATCGGGGCGCTGGAGCCGTCGCTGTCCGGCATGGCGATTCTGGCGGGGGTGAGGCGCACCTATGAAGAGCTGCTGCATCACACGGTGTTTTTTCCGGCGGACTACCGGCCTGAATTCGAGGCGCTGTTCGATACCCGCACGCCTCCGGCCAATCCCGCCGTCTATGTCTGCCACTCGGGACATTCGGAGCCGGGACTTGCGCCCGAAGGGGGCAGCAATCTGTTCATCCTGGCCAATGCGCCCGCGCTCAGCCCGGCCTGCGACTGGGAACGCGAGGCAGAGGCCTACGGCCGCCGCGTGCTGGATACGCTGGAAGCGCGGGGCATCGGCGGCCTGCACGGCGCCGAAGTGCTGCGCCGCTGGACGCCGCAGGATATCGAGCGCGACACGCTGGCCCACAAGGGAGCCATCTACGGCATCTCATCCAATACGGCGCGGCAGACGTTCTTCCGCCCGGGCAACCGCTCGGCGGAGCTTCCGAATCTGTGGTATGTCGGAGGAACGGTCCATCCCGGCGGCGGCACGCCGATCGTCTCGCTCTCGGGCCGTCTGGTGGGAGAACGGATTGCGCAGGAGGCGCTCCGCTGAAGGGACGGGATGCCGCGCGGCATCCCGTCTTCGGACATGGTATAATAGGACACTGATATCGGCGCGCGATGAGGGCGCGTCTAACTTACAGTACGGCAGGAGGAAGCCGCGATGGATGCGAGCAGGAACAACAGACCGGCGGAAGCGGGCCGGAATGACGGACCGGGAGACGCTGCTATAGAGGCGTGCAAAAATAGCGGGCCGGCGGGCGCTGCTGACGAAGCGGGCGCACAGGACGGACCGGCAGACGCCGCGCCGGATGCGAGCCGGAGTAACGGACCGGACGCCGCTTCCGGCTCGCTGCTGCCCGAGCACCGCACGGGCGAGCGCAAAATCGAGCATGTCCGGCTCTGCCTGAACGGCGATGTCGCCGCCCGCGGCGTCACCGCCGGCTTCGAGCGCTACCGGTTCCGGCATAATGCGCTCCCGGAGATCAACTTCGCGGATATTTCATTGAAGGCCTCCTTTCTCGGCTGCGAGCTGCGCACCCCGCTGCTGATCTCGTCGATGACGGGCGGCAGCGCAGCCACCGGCCGGATCAACGCCCGGCTCGCGGAAGCCGCGCAGCGGCGGGGCTGGGCGCTCGGCGTCGGCTCCGTCCGGGCCGCAGTGGAACGCGCGGAGCTGGCGGAGACGTTCCGCGTCCGGGACCGCGCGCCGGACATTCCCGTCATCGCGAATCTCGGCGCAGTCCAGCTAGCGCTCGGCTTCGGGCCGGATGAATGCCGGCGGGCGGTGGACATTGCCGGGGCGGACTGGCTGGTCCTGCATCTGAACACGCTGCAAGAGGTGTTCCAGCCCGAAGGCCAGACGGCCTTTGCGGGACTGCTGCCGCGCATCGAGGCGCTGTGCCGAAGCCTCGAGGTGCCGGTCGGCGTCAAGGAAGTCGGCTGGGGCATCGACGGGGAGACGGCGGTCCGCCTCCGCCGGGCCGGCGTGGCCTTTATTGATGTCGCCGGGGCCGGGGGCACCTCGTGGAGCCAGGTGGAGAAGCTGCGCAGCTCTTCGCCTGTCCACCGGGCCGCAGCGGAGGCTTTTGCCGACTGGGGCATACCGACGGCGGACTGCATCGCCGAGGTGCGGGCCGCCCTGCCGGAGACGCCGCTGATCGGCAGCGGCGGACTTGCCGGCGGCGTCGATGCCGCCAAGGCGCTGGCCTTGGGCGCGGACCTGGCCGGCTTCGGCCGGGGGCTGCTCGGCCCGGCGGTGGAATCGGAAGCGGCGCTGGACGAGGCGCTGGCCCGGGTTGAGCTGGAGCTGAAGACGGCGATGTTCGGAATCGGCGTCTCTTCGGCCGGGAAGCTGCGGGGACATAAGCGGCTGGTCCGCGTCTAGGGCGGCATCTTTCGCGGTGTTGCCGCGCATTTTGTTCTCATATATAATAGGTGAGATCGAGAGCGGGATGAGATCAATTTCACGATAAATGGGAGTTGTCATATAAATGGCTTTGAAAGCGGGTATCGTTGGACTGCCGAACGTCGGCAAGTCGACGCTGTTTAACGCAATTACGCAGGCGGGCGCGGAGTCGGCCAATTATCCTTTCTGCACCATCGACCCCAATGTGGGCGTAGTGGAGGTCCCGGACGAGCGGCTGGACAAGCTGACCGAGCTGGTGGTTCCGAACAAGACGGTGCCGACGGCGTTCGAGTTCGTCGATATCGCGGGGCTGGTGCGCGGTGCGAGCAAGGGCGAGGGTCTCGGGAACAAGTTCCTGGCGCATATCCGCGAAGTGGACGCCATTGTGCATGTCGTGCGCTGCTTTGAGGACGAGAACGTGACGCATGTTGACGGCAAGGTAAATCCGATCAGCGACATCCAGACGATCAACCTGGAGCTGATCCTGGCCGATGTGGAGAGCGTAGAGAAACGGATCGACCGTTCCCGCAAAAACATGAAAGGCGGCAACAAACAATACGCCCAGGAAGTGGAAGTGCTGGAGCGCATCAAGGACGCGCTCTACAACGATATGCCGGCCCGAAGTGTGGAGCTGTCGGACGAGGAGAAGCAGATTGTGCGCGATCTGCACCTTTTGACGATGAAGCCCGTGCTGTACGCCGCCAACGTCGGCGAAGACGAGGTAGCCAGCGCCGAAGAGAATCCGTACGTGAAGCAGGTCCGCGAATTCGCGGCTGCCGAGAACGCCGAAGTCGTGCCGATCAGCGCGAAGGTGGAAGCCGAGATCGCCGAGCTGGAAGGCGAAGACAAGGCCATGTTCCTGGAGGAGCTGGGACTGGCGGAGTCCGGCCTCAACCGGCTGATTAAGGCCGCTTACCGGCTGCTAGGCCTCTATACGTACTTCACGGCCGGCGTGCAGGAAGTGCGCGCCTGGACGATCCGCAAGGGCACGAAGGCGCCCGGCGCAGCCGGCGTCATCCACTCCGACTTCGAGCGCGGCTTCATCCGTGCGGAAGTCGTCGCCTACGACGACCTGATCGCCGCCGGCTCGATGAACGCGGCCAAGGAGCGCGGCCAGCTCCGGCTGGAAGGCAAGGAGTACGTCGTGCAGGACGGCGACGTGATGCATTTCCGGTTCAACGTGTAACCGGAAGAACCGGATGCGCGCTGTCTCCCGGCGGCGCGAAGCTGTCTACTGGGTTAGCCGTCCGCAGGCGGCAACAGAACCATAACGCCCCGAACCGCAGAGTTGCGCCGTTCGGGGCGTTTTTTGTACACGTCTCCGGGAAGCACTGGCTCCTGCACGGTCTGCTCATAGCGCTGTCTGCTGATAGGCCTCCGACTGTCCTGCCCGCTATATCCGCCTGCCGCCCTACTCGCATACGCTTCCAAGCGCCGCCCGGTTCGGACCCAGAAGACCTTATTTGGCTCATTCTTCTGATTGTCCGGAATTAACGGACACCAGAGACCTTATATCGAAATCTAAGCGTTAATCATGGCCTGAATCACCCCAATAAGAGCTCCTAGGTCCGCGAAGAACGAAAAAAGGCTGCTTACAGAACAAATAAGGACTCTGAGGTCCGAAATCCGGGATTATGCGAACATCCGGCGCTCTGGCAGATCTGCGAATGGACCCGATGACCGAGTCGGATAACTCGGCATTCGATTCAAATGGGCGTCTACTGTATTGCACCTCTTCACACCTGTTCAAAATATTATGGCTTATTTGTATGATGCGGAGGTCGCGCTAATAGGGACAGGAAACAATCTGGCGGAAATTTTGTTTCTTATGCGTTTGATGCTATTTTTTGCTCCATAGCCGCCGCCATAGCCTTATAAGCCTGTCTGAACCGCCACCGGGTCACCTTAGGAAGCCAGCGCATCCCTTGTAATCTGCTCGATGTCGATCGGGCAGCGGGAGCCCTCTGCCACCATGTCGGGGAGAATATGGGTCAGGAAATAATCGACGCAATGCAGCGGAACTTTCTTGATCGCGATGAGCGCCAGACGGTACATGACCACAAATTCGGGCTCTGTATTGCCGCGCTGGAGTTCGCCGAAGGCCTCGTAGACCTGGTCGAGCTTGTCCGCCACTTCCAGGATGCGTCCCTCCAGGGAGTCATCCTTGCCTTCGCGCAGCTGCCTGCGGAAGATCGGCTTGAATTCCTCGGGAATATGCTCGTCGATGAAATGGGCGACCATGCCCTCTTCGACCTTTTGCAGCATGGCGCGCAGTTCCAGAGAGTAGTGCTTTACGGGCGTCTTGATGTCCCCGATAAAAATCTCCCCGTAATCATGGCTGCTCGTAACCTCGTACAGCTTCTTCCAGTCCACGGCTGCGCCGTGGCTCTCCTCGATGTCGGCCAGCGTCTTGGCGTATTGAACGACCTTCCACGAGTGGGCCGACACGCTGTGCTCCTCGAATTTGAACCGCCCGGGACAGCGGATGATGCGTTCCAGATCGGTTAATGATTGAAAATAGGCGTGGATTCCCATCGCGGATCTTCCTTCCTCCGGGCTTGGCATCGTGCATGCCAACCGGATCGTATTTTCTTCCAGTCTAAACCGGATTTGTTAGCGGACCATTAACTTCCGAAGAGAGGTGGACCGGTTCCGGTGCGCGGGAAGGGCCGTAACCGGCGGTGTAGCCAACCGCCGCTCTTCGTGATATAATATAAAGTCGTGTATGCCATGTTTATTTGCAAGGGCGTAGACGCTTTTTTTCAAATTATCCGAATGGAATCAGGAGAGGTGAATTCCCTTGTTGGACCGATTGCAATCTCTGGCGGACCGCTATGAGAAACTCAGTGAACTGCTTTGCGATCCGGATGTTGCAAGCGACAGTAAGAAACTGAGGGACTATTCCAAAGAGCAATCCGATCTGCAGCCCGCTTACGAGGCTTACGTTGAATATAGAACCGTCATGGAAGAGCTGGACGCCGCCAAGCAGATGCAGGGCGAGAAGCTGGACGACGACATGCGCGAAATGGTGAAGATGGAGATTGACGAGCTGTCTTCCCGCCAGACCGAGCTGGAGGAGAAGATCCGCATTCTGCTGCTGCCGAAGGACCCGAACGACGACAAGAACGTGATCGTGGAAATCCGCGGCGCGGCCGGCGGCGACGAAGCGGCGCTGTTCGCTTCCGACCTGTACCGGATGTATACCCGTTATGCCGACAACCAGGGCTGGCGCGTGGAACTGATGGACGCCAACATGAACGATCTCGGCGGCTTCAAGGAAGTCATCTTCCTGATTAACGGCAAGGGCGCTTACAGCAAAATGAAATACGAGAGCGGCGCGCACCGCGTACAGCGCATCCCGACGACCGAATCGGGCGGACGCATTCACACCTCGACCTCTACGGTAGCGGTCATGCCGGAAGCTGAAGAGATCGACATCGAGATTCTCGACAAGGACATCCGGGTCGATACGTTCTGCTCCAGCGGGGCGGGCGGCCAGTCCGTCAACACGACCAAGTCGGCGGTGCGCGTCACGCACATTCCAACCGGCATCGTGGCTACCTGCCAGGACGGCAAATCGCAGAACTCCAACAAGGAGAAGGCGCTGCAGGTGCTGCGCGCCCGCATCTCCGATATGATGCGCCAGGAAGAGGAAGCGAAATACGCGGGGGAACGCAAGTCGAAGGTCGGCACAGGCGACCGGAGCGAGCGCATCCGCACCTACAACTTCCCGCAGAGCCGGGTGACGGACCACCGGATCGGACTGACGCTGCACCGGCTGGACCAGGTCATGAACGGCGAGATTGAAGAAATCATCTCCGCGCTCTCGATTGCCGAGCAGGCGGAACTGATGGAAAAAGGAGAATAATGCTTTGAGACAAGGCGCATTTGTTATGTCGCAGGTGCAAAGCATCCGGGAAGCCTTTGCGGAGGCTTCTTCTTTTTTGGCGGCAAGCGGAGCTCACGAGCCGCAGCGCAGCGCCCAGCTGCTGCTGGAGCATGTGCTGGGCGTCTCGGGCGCGGGGTTCTACCTGGCGCTGGCCGAGCCGTTCCCGCCGGAACGGGCCGAAGCGTGGCAGGCTGCGGTCAGCCGCCGGGGCCGGGGCGAACCGGCGCAGTATATTATCGGGGAGCAGGAATTCTACGGCCGCCCCTTTGAGGTGACGCCGGACGTGCTGATCCCGCGGCCGGAGACGGAGCTGCTGGTGGAGGCAGTGCTGCGGTACGCGGCGGAGCTGTGGCCGGCGGGGAGCGCGGGCGCCGGGAGCGGAAGCGCCGGGCCTGACCGGCAGACGGCGGAAGACGGCCGAGGCGATTCCGGCGGAGAAGGCGGTCAGGGGGGAGCTGGAACGGTAGGCGGGGAAGGCAGTTATGGCGGGGCCGGAACGGAAGACGGCCCAAGCGAGCCGCTGCCGGCGCCGTCCGCCGTCCGCCCGCTGACGGCGCTCGACATCGGCGCCGGCAGCGGCGCCATCGCCGTCACGCTGGCGGCCGAGTCGCCGGCGTGGCGCGTGCTGGCCGGCGATCTCTCGCCGGCGGCGCTGGCCGTCGCCGCGCGCAACGCCTCCCGGCACGGCGCGGCGGTGGAGCTGCGGCTCGGCGATCTGCTGGAGCCGTTCCGGGGGCTGGAGACGGATATCCTCGTCTCCAATCCGCCCTACATTCCCGGCGGCGATCTCGCCGGGCTGCAGGCGGAGGTGCGGGACTTCGAGCCGCACCTCGCGCTGGACGGCGGGGCGGACGGGCTGGACCCGTACCGCCGGATGCTGGAGCAGCTTCCGCTGCTCGCCCGCCCGCCGCGCCTGATCGGCTTCGAGCTCGGGCTCGGCCAGGCGGAAGCGGTGGCCGGCCTGCTGCGCGCGGCCGGCCATTGGAACGAGGTCGTTACGATTGACGATCTCGCCGGCATTCCGCGCCATGTATTGGGAATGGCGCGCGGTTGAAATACCTGCCCCCGCTCCGTACAATGAGGGAAGAACGATTGTATCCGCGCACTGCGGGAACGAAGCGGGGCGTGACATCGTTTATTATCAATATGGCCAGCACGGCTGCGCCGCGTTCGGGCCTGGCCGTGAAGATTCAATCTTAGGAGGAGCCGCGTTGTTGCATAAATTCAAGAAAATCGACGGCGGCATCGTCGTCGTGCTGCTGCTGCTGATGGTCATCAGCCTGTTCGCGATCTACAGCGTGACCCATGGCCGGGCCGAGGACGGCTTCCAAATCAAGATGCTGAAATTCTATGTGCTCGGCTTTGCGGCCTTCATCGGCTTGTCGCTGTTCGATTACCGCTGGCTCGTTAAATATGCGCTCTATATCTACATCCTGGGCATCGGCATTCTCGTGCTGGTCAGCTTCATCGGCAAGGTGGAGAACGGGGCGCAGGGCTGGATCAAATTTGGCGGATTCAGCCTGCAGCCGGCAGAGCTGTTCAAGCTGATTCTCATTCTGTTCCTGTCTGCGGTGCTGTTCCGCAAGAATCGGGCGAGGCTCCGGTTCTGGGGCGATGTCGTGCCGCTCGCGCTGGTGACGCTGCTGCCGTTCGCCATTGTCATTATGCAGAACGACCTGGGCAACGGACTCAGCTATTTTGTTATCCTGATGGGGATGCTGTGGATCGGCAACATCCGGTTCACCCATGCGCTGCTCGGACTCGTGATCCTCGGCGGTTCCATCGGCGGGGGAATTTTCTCTTATGTGCATTACCATGACCAGGTGACGCATTTTCTCTCCGACACCTTGGGACGGCCCCATCTCGTCGAGCGGTTCGATCCGTGGCTCGCGCCCGAGAAAGCGACGGCCAAGGCCAGCTATCATACGAAGAATGCCAAGCTGGCCATCGCTTCGGGCGGCATGAGCGGAGAAGGCTACATGAAGGGTAGCTCGGTGCAGACGGAGCGGGTACCGTATACGTATTCCGATTCCATCTTCGTCGAGATTGCCGAAGAATTCGGCTTCGTCGGCTCGGCGGTGCTGCTGCTGCTGTATTTTATCCTGATTCACCGGATGGTTCTGATTGCGCTGGAGTGCCGGGACCGGGGCGGGCCGATGCTGATCGTCGGCGTCGTCGCCATGCTGCTGTACCAGATCTTCGAGAATATCGGCGCTTTCCTTGGGCTCATGCCGCTGACCGGCATCACCCTGCCGTTTATCAGCTATGGCGGCACCTCGCTGCTGATCAACATGGCGAGCATCGGGCTTGTAATGAGCGTGCGCCTGCACGGGCGGGAAGAGGAAGAGGATTTGCCGGAACTGGAGTATAACAGCCCTGCCAAGGGCGGCTCCGGCGGTAAGTCGGCCAGAACTTCCAGGACGGCGAAGCAGGCGTGAGAGGGGGAGGGACAGGAGCGGCGTTCGCAGTCTTGCCTGTTCCGAGGGTGTACACAACTCAATCGAGATTTTATAGTCAAGCGGTCGTTCAAGAATACTCTTCTTGGGCGGCCGCTTTGATTATAGGCATTAAAAAATACAATTAACCAAATTTCGGGAGCCGATATCCCCGCCGGACAGGAAGGGGTAACCCCCTATTGGGTCTTTAATCAGACGGTTCAATATGAGGGCAAGACCAGGCCTCGTTGCTTGGTGAAAAAAGACGGCATGGTTGAAGCGACCTGGAAGCTGTCTCCCCCGCTTGTTGACGGAGCAATACAAACCTTGCCATACATCCTCGTGCAGGGGAGATTGCTGAAATAAAGGCGGTACCCGAGCGGGAAAGGGGGGGCTGGAAACAACCTTCCGTGGTTAAAATAAACGGCCCTGCGATATCCGCAGAGCCTTTATTGATGCAATCGTTCAGTGAAAACCAGATTAGGCCTTTTCTTTCACCGCGGCCACCGAGTAGGTGATCAGTTCGCTGCCGAGAACCGGAGATTCCTGGCGGTCCGCTTCGGCGCCCGGCTCCGGACGCTTGTGGGCCGCCTTGAATGCATCGCTGTTGCGCCATTCCCCGAAGGACTCCATGGAATCCCAGTACATGTTGACGTTCAGCTCGTCATACTCCGTCAGGTTCTGGGTCAGCCAGACCTCCACCTTAACGAAGCCCTCGAAGGTATCGAGCGGTCCCGGCGCAGCAAATCTCGGCGCCATCGCCTCGCCCATCCCTTTCTTCACTCTGATCCGGTTGGTCACAATAATCATGCCGCTTCAGCTCCTTTGCATAGTTTAAGCAGAGAATGATCTCCTATTGCCGTTGTTCCTCCCAATCCCCGCCATCCTGGTGCCTGAATACATGGATCTGATGATCCGCCGCTTCTCCCTTTAGGTAGGAATAACCGCCTTCTTCCCACTCTTTCAGAACAGTCACAGACAGGGAATCAGCAGAATTGCCCGAACGTGGTAGACTCTGCCACTGCTCGTCAATTCGCCGGATTTGTTGGCCTTCGGGATAAAAAACGTGCCACTGCGTACGCCCCAGTTCCTCGCCCTGCATCCCGGCGTATCCGCCCATTAAATGATGGGCGCTCAGAATGCTGAACCGATACTCCAGCCAGTCTCTGGACCAGAGTTTGTATTCGTTATGCGTATTCGGCTCTACTGTAACATGAGCCGTCTCTTCTTGCGGCATGTCCTCCCCGGCAAGGTGCAGAATTCGCTCCATTGCCGTAATCCGCAGAGCCATATAGAAGAGAATTCCGCACACGCCGAGAAGCACAGGCAGCCGCCTTCTGGATCTCATGACGATGCCTGCCGGTATTGCTGCCAGCAGCGGAACCCAGATGAACGGGTCTCCCAGGGTGATTGCACCTACCCGGAATGCGGCCGAATTCAGCGGATACAGCAGAACCACCTCGTGATCCATTATATCCAAAAGGAGGTGCCCCATCCATTCCGCCAGGGTGCAGGCACACCAGACTCGCCGGAACCGGATGTCTCCGAGCAGACGGTAGGCGGGGATGGCTACGACCAGGACGATGAGTGGAGCGGCGATAAGAGAGTGAGACCACAAGTTCGTTGCCCTTCCGCCCAGCAGGTCCGGAAGGACGGCAGATACCGCGCCCGCGCTTAAGGTAAGAAGCCGTTCTCTCGGGGTACGGCGCGGGAGTAGAAGCCAGGCTGTCGACATTCCGAGCAGGAGGTGCGAAAGCAGGTGAAAGCCTAGATACAACATGGAATCCAGAGTGGTGTCCCCCTATTCCGCAGCAAGGCGGAGCTTTTGTCTCGTACCTCGTACCTAATCTGCCATCTGCCATGTACCGGAAGAGTTCTGCATGCGCGAGGAAATACCTGCACTCTATTGAAATAAAAGGATTGAAAAGGCGGGGTTTAGTTTCTCTCTCTTTCGGACATACTGCCTTACATAAGAGATTCAGAGAGTGAGAGGGGCGAGAAGAATGATGAAGCATACGCCATGGATATCCGGGGACGGGCTGCGAAAGGCCGTCAAGCATACCGCTATTTTAATTACGATAATTATGGTTCTGATGATGGCTTGGGAAAGTCAAAAAAGCGATGCCGCCGCCGTAGAAGCGGCCATTCCGGCCCAGTCGATCCGGCTGCGGATTCTGGCCAATTCCGATTCCGCAGGCGATCAGCTCGTCAAGCGGCAGCTCCGCGACCGGGTCGTGGAGCAGATGAACACCTGGGTGGCGGGTCTGGAAGATCCGCAGAGTCTGGAGCAGGCCCGGACGCTGATCCGCAGCCACCTGCCGGAGCTGGACGCGCTGGTGGACCGGGAGCTGAAGGAACGCGGCTTGACCTACGGCCATAAGGTGGAGCTGGGCATTGTGCCGTTCCCGACCAAAATGTACGGCGGAACCGTCTATCCCGCCGGGGACTACGAAGCGCTGCGGATTACGCTCGGCGCAGGCAGCGGACAGAACTGGTGGTGCGTGCTGTTCCCGCCGCTGTGCTTCATCGACGCCGGGTCCGGCGATGCCGCCGCCAAGCCGGCCCCGACGGACGGGAACGGAGCACAAGCCGATTCCGCTGCGAAGAACGGGAAGACGGCAGCGGCCGGACAGAAAGGCGCTGTGAAGGGAGCCGTCCCGGACGGGACCGGCCAAGCCGGAACGGGAGGGAGTACGGCCGCCAAGGCGGAAGCGCCGCAGGTGAAATTCTTCATCGTGGAGCTGCTGGAGAAGGTGTTTCAATGGATCGCCTCGCTCTGGAAGTAGAAGCAAGCTACTGTTTTGAGCCGATCTGTGATAGTATTTGGAGAGAATCTTGACGGCTGCGGCCGGATGAACCGGCGGCGCTTTGCCGGTAATTATAGTTGCGCATGGCAGCGAAGGCCCCGCATGGCGAGGGTCTTTTGCTTATGCCGGAGCGAAGAACAGAAAGAGGATGGAAGGCCATGAACGAGAGACTGCGAGAACCCCATACGGTCTGCTGGAAGCTGGAAGACCCGGAATCGGCGCTTGCGCCGGTGAGCGCGAGCGACCGCCAGGCGCTGGCCGAAGCGGCCGAGCTGCTGCGGCGCGGAGAGACGGTGGCCTTCCCGACAGAGACGGTCTACGGCTTGGGAGCCAATGCGCAAAGCACGGAGGCGGTGCAGCGGATCTTTGCGGCAAAAGGCCGGCCGTCGGACAATCCGCTGATTGTCCATATCGCCGACCGCTCGGCGCTGGAAGGCTTAGTAACCGAGGTGCCGCCTGCGGCCGCGGCGCTGATGGACGCTTACTGGCCCGGCCCGCTGACCGTGGTGCTGCCGCTGCGCGGCGGCGCCGTGTCGCCCCGGGTCAGCGCCGGGCTCGATACGGTCGGCATCCGCATGCCGGACCATCCGGTGGCGCTGGCGCTGCTGACAGCGGCCGGCTGCCCGGTGGCGGCACCGAGCGCCAACCGCTCCGGGCGGCCGAGTCCGACGACGGCCGCCCATGTGCTGGACGACCTCGCCGGAGCGGTCGGCGGAGTGCTGGACGGCGGAGCGGCCGGGGTCGGCCTGGAGTCCACCGTCATCCAGGTGCTGGATGACGGGAAGGTCGCCGTGCTCCGCCCCGGCGGCATTACGGCCGAGCAGCTCGCGGCCGTCGTCGGCGCGGACGCGGTGCTGCCGCCCGCGCCGCCGGTGGATTTCACGGCGCCTGCGGATGCCGTGAAGCCTCCCGCGTCCGGCGATGACGCCGCCGGACCGGACGCCGCCCGCACGGATGCGGGCGGCAGCGGCCCGGCGCCGCGCGCGCCGGGCATGAAGTACGCGCACTATGCGCCGCGGGGCGAGCTGCGCATCGTGCGCGCGTCTTCGCCGCAGGCCGCGGCGAAGACGGCGGCGGGCCTCTTGGCCGAGGCGGCGGCGCGCGGCGAGACGACGGGACTGCTTCTCTTCGAGGAGCATGTCCCGCTCTATCCCGCCGGCGCAGCCGCCTGCACCGTGTCCCTCGGCCCGCTGGCCGGGCTCGAAGCGGCGGCGCGCACGCTGTACGCCGCGCTCCGCCGCTTCGATGAAGCGGGCGCCACCTATATCCTTGCGGAGGCCTGCCCGGAGGAAGGGCTCGGGGCAGCCGTCATGAACCGGCTGCTGAAGGCGGCGGCCGGCCGCGTGATCGAGGCCGGCCGGTAGCTTTTTGCCCGGGAGTCTGACTGCCCGGCATCTCTGCGTTCCGCTGCCCGTCCGCCTTCTCCCCCTGCCCGTCATGTTTGTCCGCTCCTCTGCATATCGTGGAGAGACAGACACTCGTGGGGTATGGAGGGTTCGGGATGGGCGTAGGAGAAGTGTATGCCGGCTGGGGGCAGGTGCTGACGGTAGCGATGATGGCGGTGGCGCTTGGATTCGATGCCTTTTCGCTCGGTGTCGGCATCGGGATGCGGGGCATCCGGCTGCTGCATGTGCTGCAGATGAGTCTGCTGATCGCTGTGTTTCATGTCGTGATGCCGCTGCTGGGCCTGTTCACGGGAGAGTATGTGGGGCATCTTCTGGGCCGGGTAGCCGGTGCCGCCGCCGGCGGTCTGCTGGTTCTGCTCGGCGGACATATGGTTGTGAACTCTTTCCGCCCCGGCGATGAGGAAGGGGCCCGGGCAATCGACCACCGGAAGCTGTGGGGCATGCTGCTGATCTCGCTGAGCGTCAGCATTGACTCCTTCTCGGTCGGCGTGTCGCTGGGGATGTTCGTCAGCAATGTATCCCTCACCGTGCTGGCCTTCGGCGCAGCGGGAGGTCTGATGGCGATCGCCGGTCTGCTGCTCGGAAGACGGGCCAGCCGGAAGCTGGGCAGCTTCGGGGAAGCGCTCGGAGGAGCGATTCTGCTGGGGTTTGGCTTGTTGTTTATCTTCTGATACAATTATTGTAATTTCGGGACTGTCTGGAGTTATACATTCTACTTGGAGGTGACCCGCATGCTTCGCATCTTGTTTGTCTGCACCGGCAACACCTGCCGCAGTCCCATGGCCGAAGGCTTGCTCCGCAAGCTGGCCGCCGAACGCAATCTGGATCTGGAGGTGCGGTCGGCCGGAGTCGCCGCCATCGACGGCAATTCCATGTCCCGCCATGCCGCAGCCATACTGCGCGACGAAGGCGTTCAGGGAGATATTACCTCTTCGCAGCTGAAGATCGGGCACATTGAGTGGGCCGATCTGGTCCTGACTCTGACCCAGAGCCACAAGCGCCATGTGCTGCAGGTCCATCCGGCGGCGGTCGGCAAGACCTATACGCTCAAGGAATATGTGCAGGATGAAGAGTCGGTGCGCCGCGATCTGGAGGAACTGGACAGTCTTTATGCCGGCATCGAATTGAGCCGGACGCTGGGCCGGGAGCCCGAATCCGAGGATTTGCAGCGGGTGATCGAGATCCGCCAGCGCATTCCAAGCGGCGACATTGTAGATCCGTTCGGCGGAAGCCGGGAGGATTACGAGCTGGCTGCGGCCGAAATCCGCAGTTCGCTGTACCGTCTGCTGGACAAGCTCGAAAGCTTGCGTCTGCTGTAAGGAACGGTTGATTTTCGGCGTGTGATGCTTTAATATAAAAGAGCAAATCAAGGTTTCGGTGTAACTGGCGACAAGTGTGGGATTAACCACGATGGAGCACCGGAATAAACGGCCGGTCGCCTGGGCAGAAGAGCAAATCCGCAGCCATTTCGCGGACTGCTCTTTTTTGTTTAAATGGAAGCCGCTGTCAGAAGGGGGCTGAAGACTTGGAAGCATCCACGGATTGGGAAGAGGCGACCGCAGCGATTCTGCGGGAGCTGGCTGAAGCGGGACGGCTCGGTCCCGGGAAGGTCGTTGTGATCGGCGCCAGCACGAGCGAGGTAGCCGGGGCGCGCATCGGTACAGGCGGGGCGCTGGAGACGGCTCGCCGGCTGCTGGCCGGTGTCCGCCGGGCGGCGGAGGAATACGGCTTCGAGCCTGTCTTCCAATGCTGCGAGCATTTGAACCGCGCCATTGTAATGGAGCGCGGGCTGCTGGAGCGGCTGGGGCTGAAGGAAGTCTCCGCCGTTCCGGTGCCCGGCGCAGGCGGCTCAATGGCCGCCGCTGCCTACGAGTCGATGAGCGACCCGGTTCTGGCCGAGACGGTGGAAGCGCACGGCGGCATCGACATCGGCGAGACGCTGATCGGCATGCATCTGCGCCGCGTAGCAGTGCCGTTCCGGCCGTCGCTGCGGGAAGTGGGACGGGCCCGGGTAACCGCCGCCTTTACCCGGCCGCCGCTGATCGGCGGGGAGCGCGCCGTCTACACGGCGCCCCTCCGCGGCAACGCGGGCAACTGCGAGTAATACGAGCGTGTTTCATCATCATTTTGGAGGAGGAAACAAAGAAATGGAGCAACTGCGCAAGAGCGACCCTGCTGTACTGGAAGCCATGGGGCTTGAACTGAAACGCCAGAAGGCGAATATCGAACTGATTGCGTCCGAGAACATCGTCAGCGAAGCCGTCATGGAAGCGATGGGTTCCGTTCTGACGAACAAATATGCCGAGGGCTATCCCGGCAAGCGTTACTACGGCGGATGCGAAGATGTGGACATCGTCGAGAACCTGGCTCGCGACCGGGCCAAGGAACTGTTCGGCGCCGAGCATGCCAATGTGCAGCCCCACTCCGGCGCCCAGGCGAACCTCGCTGTCTATCTGGCCGCGCTGAACACCGGGGATACGGTGCTGGGCATGAACCTGGCCCACGGGGGCCATCTCACGCACGGCAGCCCGGTCAATGCTTCCGGTCTGCTCTATAACTTTGTAGCCTACGGTGTGCAGGAGGATTCATTCCTCATTGACTACGATGAAGTCCGCAAGGCGGCGTTCAAGCACCGTCCGCGTCTGATTGTAGCCGGGGCGAGTGCTTATCCGCGGACCATCGACTTTGAAGCGCTGGCTTCCATTGCCCAGGATGTGGGCGCCCTCTTCATGGTCGATATGGCGCATATCGCCGGTCTGGTAGCCGCAGGCGTGCATCCGAGCCCGGTTCCGCACGCCCACTTTGTCACGACAACGACGCACAAGACGCTCCGCGGTCCCCGCGGCGGCATGATTCTCTGCAGACAGCCTTGGGCGGCGGCGATCGACAAGGCCGTCTTCCCGGGAACGCAGGGCGGACCGCTGATGCATGTGATCGCCTCCAAGGCGGTGGCGTTCGGCGAAGCGCTTCAGCCGTCCTTCAAGACGTACGCAGAGAATGTGGTCAAGAATGCCAAGGTGCTCGCCGAAACGCTGATTGCCGAAGGCGTGAACATCGTATCCGGGGGCACGGACAACCACCTCATGCTGGTGGATACCCGGAATCTGAACATTACGGGCAAGGATGCGGAGAAGGTGCTGGATTCGATCGGCATTACCGTCAACAAGAACGCCATTCCGTTCGACCCGACCAGCCCGTTCGTAACAAGCGGCATCCGGATCGGCACGCCGGCCGTTACTTCCCGCGGTATGGACGAGCAGGCCATGACCGAGATCGGCGCCATTATTGCGGCGGTCCTGAAGCAGCCGAAGGATGATGGCGTACTCAAGGACGCTGCGCGCCGGGTGGCTGCGCTGACCGAGCGTTTCCCGATCTACCCCGGACTCCAGTACTAAGCCCTATTGTTTCTTCTATATTATTGGAAGTTCGTTTTGCTTGTTCCCCGCCTGCGTATCCTACAGGCGGGGCTTTTTATTTTGGCCATGTTTTGGCCACAATTGTAAGCGGAACCCTTGATGGAATTTTCAGAAATCAGGCGATCTGCGTTCAAACAAATTTCATTCATTTTCATGAAAAAATTGTGAAACACAGCGAATAATAATGAAAACGCATGTTAAGTTTTCGTCTTTTCCACATTAGGTGAAATGCTTCGGCAGGGATGATATAATAAACAGGATTTAGGGCCGGTTAACGGCCGGTGAGTACAATAATGGCCGGAGGGACAAGCATATGGGCAAATTGGTGATCTGCGATCATCCGCTTATTCAACACAAACTGACATTTATCCGCGACGAGCGGACCAACACGAAGGAGTTCCGGGAACTCGTCGACGAGGTTGCAACACTGATGGCATACGAAATTACGCGGAGCATTCCGCTTG
This sequence comes from Paenibacillus glufosinatiresistens, assembly GCF_031470375.1. Taxonomy (NCBI): domain Bacteria; kingdom Bacillati; phylum Bacillota; class Bacilli; order Caryophanales; family Paenibacillaceae; genus Paenibacillus; species Paenibacillus glufosinatiresistens. Next base: position 181,017 of record NZ_JAVFHT010000005.1, on the reverse strand, counting down.
AGAACATGACCGTCCAGACTCCAGTCGCTCAGACGGAGAGCAAAGTGATTTCCGGCCGGATGCTGGGGCTGATTCCGATTCTGCGCGCAGGTCTGGGCATGCTGGAAGGCGTCCTGAAGCTGCTGCCGGCGGCGAAGGTCGGCCATGTCGGGTTGTTCCGTGATCCGGAGACGCTGCAGCCGGTGGAGTACTACATCAAGCTGCCAACCGACGTTCAGGAGAGAGAGTTGATTGTGATTGATCCGATGCTCGCTACCGGCGGTTCCGCCATTGCGGCGATTACCTCGCTGAAGAACCGGGGCTGCACACAGATCAAAATGATGAATCTGATTGCCGCGCCTGAAGGTGTGGCTGCCGTTCAGGAAGCCCACCCTGACGTCGATATTTACGTAGCCGCTCTTGACGACCATCTGAATGAGCATGGGTACATCATTCCGGGTCTTGGCGATGCAGGAGATCGCCTCTACGGAACTAAGTAACGCAGCGATCCTCAGAAGCCGATGAAGCCGCCCTTCGAGGCGGAGGAAAGGAAGAATTATGTCCAAGCTTAGAGTAATGACCGTATTTGGCGTGCGTCCCGAAGCAATCAAGATGGCGCCGCTCGTGCTGGAGCTGAAGCGTCATCCCGAGCACATTGAGACTATCGTCTGCGTGACGGCCCAGCATCGTGAACTGCTCGATCAGGTGCTGGAGGTATTCGAGATCACGCCGGACTATGATCTGGACGTGATGAAGGACCGCCAGACGCTGAACGAGATCTCCATCCGGGTGCTGGAAGGACTGGAGCCGGTACTGCGGGAAGCCAAGCCGGACATTGTGCTGGTCCACGGCGACACGCTGACGACTTTCTTAGCCAGCTACGCCTCTTTCCTGCAGCAGATTCAGGTGGGGCATGTCGAAGCGGGCCTCCGGACCTGGAACAAACTTTCCCCGTATCCGGAGGAAATGAACCGTCAGCTGACAGGCGTTCTGGCCGATCTTCACTTCGCTCCGACCGACTGGTCGGCGGGAAATTTGAGACACGAGAATAAAAAAGAGTCAAGTATTTATATCACAGGCAACACCGTAACCGATGTGTTTCAATATACCGTACAGCCGGGCTACCGGCATCCGGTATTGGATTGGGCAGCCGGAAAAAGACTAATTCTGATGACGGCGCACCGCAGGGAATCACAAGGCGAACCGCACCGTCATATTTTCCGTGCCATCAAAAGAATCGCAGACGAGTTCGAGGACATCGCCATTTGCTATCCCGTACATCCAAGTCCGGCCGTCAAAGAGCCGGCGTACGAGATTCTGGGCAATCACCCCCGAATCAAGCTGATCGATCCGCTGGATGTCGTGGATCTGCATAATTTTTACCCGCATACCCACCTGATTCTGACCGACTCGGGCGGTCTTCAGGAAGAAGCTCCTTCCTTCGGCGTACCGGTTCTGGTACTGCGCGATACAACGGAGCGTCCGGAAGGAATTGAGGCCGGCACGCTGGAACTGGTGGGGACGGATGAAGAGAAGGTGTATCAACGGACACATGCTTTGCTGACGGATGAAGACCTCTATCAGTCGATGAGCCGGGCCGCCAACCCGTATGGAGATGGCAAAGCGTCGCAGAGGATTGTCAATGCGATTCTTCACCATTTCGGAGTTATTGAAGAGCGTCCCGAACAATTTAACAGAATGTTCACAAATAGCTTGAGCAAGGCAAATTCCTAATCGTAAGAGCCGCTTGTTTTACATACAGTGAAACTGTACGGTTTATATGGTTTTGGAACAAAATGCTGTGATTATTTTCATAATTTCAGCCCTCTGTGACGCCGCTTTCACTGCATTGACAAACTCTTGTAACATTCAGTAAAATGAATTGGAATTCCAAGGGTGGGGATTTTATGAATCAGCCAGGCCAGCCTGGAAGCGGCGATCCCAATACGGGGAAAGCGCTTAGAGCCATGGGCCTTGTAAGCGCAATTGGCGTTGATCTGGCAGGCTGTACGCTCGGAGGCTATTTTCTCGGAAGATGGGTCGGAGGCATGTGGGGAAACCCCGGTCTCTGGATCGGTCTGGGCGTATTATTCGGGATGCTGTCGGGTGCTGCAAGCATCTTCGCTGTAATCAAGAGAATGATGAGGGATATTGATGGATGATTCCGCAAAGTTAACCAGGTTGCTGACCATGAGCATTGCGGGAATCGCCGTGATCTGTCTCCTTGTGGCCGAGCTCATGCCGCATCGCCGGACCGTTTTTCATGGAGTAGTGCTTGGGGCGACGGTCAGCTGCCTCAATGTGCTGTACATGGGCTTCAAGATCAAGCAAATAGCCAATGCAGCCGCAGGGGGAGGGAAGAGAGCCTCGCTTGGATTCGGAGTCCGGATTGCGACTTCCATTCTGGCGATTCTGCTTCCGCTTGAGTACCCTCATTACTTTAATGAAGTTGCTGTCTGTGCGAGTCTTGTAGCCGGACAGTTTACCATTTTCATCGTAGGGTTTATCACTGTCTTTAATGAAGATCGAACTTCGCGGAGAGAAAGGGGTGAGAAACATGATACATGAGTCACCGGTTATTAATCTGTGGGGCCTGGATTTCGATCTGTCAATCGTGCTGATGCTGGTCGTCACCTGCGTTATCGTCTTTGTCCTCGCCCGTCTGGCTACCCGCAATCTGTCGGTGGAGAACCCCGGCAAGCTTCAGAATTTTATGGAATGGGTCGTTGAGTTCGTTCAGGGCCTAATCTCCAGTACAATGGATCTGAAGAAGGGCAAGCCTTATCTGTCGCTGGGCATGACGCTCATCATGTTCATATTTGTAGCTAATTTGCTGGGCCTTCCGTTCGGGGTAGTTACCGAATATACGGATGCCAGCAAGGCCCACATCTTCGGGCATGAGATTGTCTCGGTTACAGAGAAACTGCATCAGGCCCAAATCGACAACCCCGGCGAAGAAGCTGAAGTCGGCGTCGCCTGGTGGAAATCTCCGACCGCCGATGCTTCCGTTTCGATTGGCCTGGCTCTGATGATCTTTGTGCTGGTGCATTTCCTGGGCATCACGAGGAACACCAAGAACTACTTCAAGCATTACTTGCAGCCGTTCTCCTTCTTCCTGCCCATCAATATCATCGAGCAGTTCTCCAAGCTGCTGACGCACGGCATGCGTCTATTCGGCAACATCTTTGCCGGCGAGGTGCTGATCTCCGTCATTATCAAGCTTGGAACCCTCAATCTGATTGGCGCGATTGCAGCGATTCCGCTGTTGATGGTCTGGCAGGGATTCAGTATATTTGTCGGATCGATTCAGGCCTTCGTCTTCACGATTCTGACGTTTGTCTACATCTCGCAGTCGATTGACACGCACGAGGAACATTAGCTTCAAGACAGACGTCCGCAAGTTCGTCTGAATTCCAATACATCATTACACATCTAAGGAGGATTTATTAAAATGGGAGTTATGGCATATATCGCGGCAGCTATCGCGGTAGGTTTGGGCGCGCTGGGCGCCGGTATCGGTAACGGTCTGATCGTCAGCAAGACGGTAGAAGGTATTGCCCGTCAGCCAGAAGCGAAGTCCACTCTGCAGACAACGATGTTCATCGGTGTAGGTCTGGTTGAAGCCCTGCCAATTATCGGTGTAGTATTGGCGTTCATTTTCTACACAGGCGCATAAATAACCCATGCAATAGACTGGCGGGGAAGGCCACGGCCCTCCGCGCTTTCTTTTTTACCCTAAGAGAAGATAAAGAGCCGAATAACCGGTCGTACACGGCCGCATGTCATCGGAAAGGAGTGACCCACACGTGCATTTTTCAATCACATCTTTGGTGCTTGCGCTGATCGCGTTCCTGATTCTCTATTTCCTGCTTAACAAATACGCGTTCGGCCCGCTGTTCTCCGTTATGGAGAAGCGCCGGGAACTGGTACTGCAGCAAATCAACGAAGCTTCCCAGACGCGGGAGCAGGCGGTCGCTTATGTCGAAGAGCAGAAGCAGGCGCTGCAAGAAGCGCGCAAGGAAGCTTACGAGATCATTGAGCAGTCCAGACAGACGAGCAGCAAGCAGTCCGAGCAGCTGATCGAGCAGGCCAAGCTGGAAGCGGCCCGCCTTAAAGACGACGCTGTCCGCGATATCCAGAACGAGAAGAACAAAGCGGTCGAAGCTCTGCGCAGCGAACTGGGCGCCGCTTCGGTCAAGATTGCATCCAAGCTGCTGGAGAAGGAAGTGCAGCCTGACGCCGCTCAGGAACAGCTGGTCGATCAATACCTCAAAGAGGTTGGAGGCCGGTCATGAGCCAGGATGCGGTAGTCGCCAAGAGATACGCGAAGGCTCTGTTCGAGGTTGCTTTTGAAGAGAAGCGTACGCTTGAAGTAGAAGAAGAGCTGAAGAGTCTGGTGAATGCGCTGAATGCCGATTCCGACCTGCAGCGATTCATCGGAACGCCCAGGATCTCCGGGGAAGACAAGCTGGCTGTGTTGAAGAAGGCGCTGGAAGGCAAGGTGTCGGGCCCGGTCCTGAACACGCTCGAGCTGCTGGTACAGCGCGGCAGACTGGAGATCCTGAATGATCTTCTGGAGAGCTATCTCCGAATCGAAGGTGAAAGTCTGGGTATCGCCGACGCCGTGGTCTACTCGACCTACGAGCTGAACGAAGAAGAGAAGGCGGCCGTAACGGAGCGGTTCAGCGCGCTGTCCGGACGCAAGATCCGTATTACGAATGTGATCGACAAGAGCCTGCTCGGAGGACTGAAAGTTGTGATCGGCGATAAGCTGTATGACGGAAGCCTGTCCGGGAAGCTGGAACGTCTAGAGAAATCTTTTAACGACAAGCACAGAAGATAGGGGTGAACAAATTGAGCATCAGACCTGAAGAAATCAGCACTTTGATCAAAAGTCAGATCGAGCAGTACAAAGCCGATATCGAAGTAGCGGAAATCGGCACGGTTATTCAAGTCGGCGACGGGATCGCCCGCGTATACGGCCTGGAGAATGCCATGGCCGGAGAGCTGCTGGAATTCTCCAACGGAGTAGTGGGCATGGCGCTCAATCTGGAGGAGAGCAACGTCGGTGTCGTTATCCTCGGCGAATATTCGGAAATCCGTGAAGGCGATCAGGTTAAAAGAACCGGCCGCATCATGCAAGTGCCAGTCGGCGAAGCGCTGCTGGGCCGCGTAGTCAATCCGCTCGGCCAGCCGCTCGACGGCAAGGGTCCGATCGAGACGACCGAATTCCGTCCCGTTGAGAACAGCGCGCCGGGCGTAATCGACCGTAAATCGGTTCATGAACCGATGCAGACCGGTCTGAAAGCCATCGACGCGATGGTGCCGATCGGCCGCGGTCAGCGCGAACTGATCATCGGCGACCGTCAGACCGGTAAGACGGCTATCGCAATTGATGCCATCATCAACCAGAAGGGCAACGGCATGAAGTGTATCTATGTAGCCATCGGACAGAAACAGTCCACGGTTGCACAGGTTGTTGAAACGCTTCGCCGCCATGGCGCTCTGGATTACACAATCGTGGTTACGGCCTCGGCTTCCGAACCGTCTCCGCTGCTCTACATCGCTCCATATGCCGGCTGCGCAATGGGCGAATACTTCATGTACAAGGGCGAGCACGTTCTCGTTATCTATGACGATCTGTCCAAGCAGGCCGCCGCTTACCGCGAGCTGTCCCTGCTGCTCCGCCGTCCTCCGGGCCGCGAAGCCTTCCCGGGCGACGTCTTCTACCTCCACTCCCGCCTTCTGGAACGCGCAGCGAAGCTGAGCGACGAACTCGGCGGCGGCTCCCTGACGGCTCTGCCGTTCATCGAGACCCAGGCTTCCGATGTATCGGCTTATATTCCGACGAACGTCATCTCGATTACCGACGGGCAGATCTTCCTGGAATCGGACCTCTTCTATTCCGGCCAGCGTCCGGCTATCAACGTCGGTATCTCGGTATCCCGCGTAGGCGGTTCCGCCCAGATCAAGGCGATGAAGAAGGTTGCCGGCTCGCTCCGTCTGGATCTGGCCCAATACCGCGAACTTCAGGCGTTCTCGCAATTCGGCTCCGACCTCGACAAATCGACGCAGGCCCGTCTGAACCGCGGCGCCCGCATGATGGAAATTCTGAAGCAGGGAACCGGCCAGCCGCTTCCGGTTGAGCATCAGGTGATCAGCTTGTACACAGCGGTTAAAGGATTCCTCGACGATATTCCGGTGAAGGACGTCAGACGTTTCGAAAAGGAGTTCCTTGCCTATGTGGCCAGCAACGCCTCCGAAGTCATCCAGTCGATCACCGATACGAAGGATCTGACAGCCGACAATGAAGCTGCGCTGAAGGACACCATCGAGAAGTTCAAGAAAGGCTTTGCTGTAAGCTAAGCCTTATCCATACTCTATCATTAACCGATCTTCCCGCGGTTCATTCGGATCCGGGCTGCGGGCAGAACCCGGGTTATAATGCTTGTCAGATTACGCTTACGAAGCCAGCTTTGGCTTCGCCAAAGCACAGATTATGCTTACGAAGCCAGCTTTGGCTTCGCCAAAGCACAGATTACGCTTACGAAGCCAGCTTTGGCTTCGCCAAAGCTTTGAGGTGGTGAAAACATGGCAAGAGGCATGCGTGACATCAAACGCCAAATCAAGAGCGTTCAGAATACGAGACAGATCACCAAGGCGATGGAAATGGTTGCCGCCTCCAAGCTGAGAAAGGCGCAGGAGAAAGCGGAAGCTTCCCGCCCTTACGCGGAGAAGCTGAAGGAAGTGGTGGGCAGCATCGCTTCGGGCACCACGGGAGTCCAGCATCCGATGCTGGTCAGCCGTCCGGTGAAGAAGACGGGCTATATTATCATCACCTCCGACCGGGGTCTTGCGGGCGGCTATAACGCCAACCTGCTACGCAAGGTCACCCAGACTCTCGCCGAACGGCACGCTTCCAAGGGCGAATACGGTCTGTTCGTGATCGGGCGGAAAGGCCGCGATTTTCTGCGCCGCCGGGACTACCCGATTCTGGAGGAAATTACGGAGCTGTCGGATACGCCAAGCTTCGCCGACATTAAGTCGATCGCCTATTCGGCAGTCGGCCAGTTCGAGGAAGGCAAGCTGGATGAAGTCTATATCTGCTACAGCCAGTTCATGAACGCCATCAGCCAGGTTCCGACCGTGGAGCGTCTGCTGCCGATGGAGCCGCAGAGCGCGGCGAAGCCGCAACCGGGTACTTTGCAGGCCGGCTATGAGTATGAGCCTTCTCCGGAAGGCGTGCTTGAAGTGCTGCTGCCGAAGTATGCCGAGACGCTGATCTACAGCGCGGTCCTCAACGGCAAGGCAAGCGAGCTGGGCGCGAAGATGACGGCCATGGGCAGCGCGACGAAGAATGCATCGAAGATGATCGGCGATCTTACGCTGACCTATAACCGGGCCCGTCAGGCGGCCATTACACAGGAAATTACGGAAATCGTGGCCGGCGCCAACGCGCAGGGCTAGTTCGCCTTCACGCCCCGGGCTAAGGGGCGTACAGGGCAAGCGGGGCCGGCGGTTGCGCCGCCCTTTCTTTTTGAAGATACGAGGAGGGGAACAATTCAATGAATAAAGGACGCGTAGTCAGCATTATGGGTCCGGTCGTCGATATCGAATTCGAACGCGGCCAGCTGCCCGAAATTTTCAACGCGATCACGATCCAGGCCACTCCCGAGAGCGGCCGTCACAGCGATCTGACGCTGGAAGTGTCCAATCACCTGGGCGATAACCTGGTTCGCTGCATTGCCATGTCCTCCACGGACGGATTGGTCCGCGGACTGGATGCCATCGACCAGGGAAGCCCGATCTCGGTTCCGGTCGGCGAAGCCACGCTGGGGCGCGTGTTCAATGTACTGGGCAACCCGATCGACAACGGCGAAGCGATGGGTCCGGTTCAGAAGAACCCGATCCACCGTCAGGCTCCAACCTTTGATGAGCTGTCTACCCAGGCTGAGATTCTGGAGACCGGCATCAAGGTAATCGACCTGCTGGCTCCTTACGCCAAGGGCGGTAAGATCGGCCTGTTCGGCGGCGCCGGCGTAGGCAAGACCGTTACGATCCAGGAACTGATCAACAACATCGCCCAGGAGCACGGCGGGATCTCCGTGTTCGCCGGCGTCGGCGAACGTACTCGCGAAGGAAACGACTTGTACCATGAAATGACGGACTCCGGCGTTATCAAGAAAACGGCGATGGTGTTCGGACAGATGAATGAACCGCCGGGCGCGCGCCTGCGCGTGGCACTGACGGGTCTGACGATGGCGGAATACTTCCGCGATGTAGAAGGACGCGACACGCTGCTGTTCATCGACAACATCTTCCGCTTCACGCAGGCGGGTTCCGAAGTATCCGCCCTGCTCGGCCGCATGCCGTCCGCGGTAGGTTACCAGCCGACGCTGGCTACCGAAATGGGCCAATTGCAGGAACGGATCACTTCCACCAAGAAGGGCTCCGTTACTTCCATCCAGGCCATCTACGTGCCTGCCGATGACTATACCGACCCGGCTCCGGCTACGGCGTTCGCTCACTTGGATGCAACGACCAACCTGGAGCGTAAAATTTCCGAGAAGGGCATCTTCCCGGCCGTGGACCCGCTGGCTTCCAGCTCGCGTATCCTCGCTCCGGAGATTGTCGGCGAAGAACACTACAATGTCGCTCAGGGCGTGAAGCAGCTGCTTCAGCGCTACACCGAGCTTCAGGACATTATCGCCATCCTCGGTATGGACGAATTGAGCGAAGAAGACAAGCTGATCGTGGCCCGTGCCCGTAAAGTCGAACGCTTCCTGTCCCAGCCATTCCATGTTGCGGAACAGTTCACCGGATTCAAAGGCAAATATGTGCCGATCAAGGAGACGGTTCGCAGCTTCAAGGAAATTCTGGACGGCAAGCATGACGATCTGCCCGAAGCCGCCTTCCTGTTCGTTGGAACGATCGAAGAAGCCGTGGAGAAAGCGAAAACGTTGTAATCCGGAGGCTCATGCCCCGGGCGCATAGGTAAAGCGGTTAGGAGGAATGGGAAGTGAACACCTTTTTGCTTGAAATCGTCACGCCGGATCACCTGGTCTACTCCAAGCGGGTCAACAGCCTTAGCGTGGTTGGCGCCGAAGGGGAGCTTGGGATTCTGCCGGGACACGTTCCGCTGGTGACTCCGCTCCGGGTCGCGCCAATGACCATCAAGTCGGAAGAAGGCACGACAACGCTCGCCGTTCATGGCGGTTTTCTCGAAGTGCATAAAGACAAGGTAACCGTTCTCGCAGAGAGCGCCGAGCTGCCCGCCGAGATTGATCTGGAACGGGCCGAGGCTGCCAAGGAACGCGCGCAGCGCCGTCTTCAGTCCCGCGGCAAGATGGACGAGGTCGATCACCGCCGGGCCGAGCTGGCTCTCCAGCGGGCGGTTACACGGATTAAAGTGTCCTCCCGTAGTGGACACCACTAAAAACAGGAGCAGTCTCGCCTTGGGCGGGGCTGCTTTTCATTTTGTCATAAGAAATTAAGGGGGGACGCAAGGAATTCGCTGTTAAGAACGAGCCGGAGTGAGAAGGAAAAGGCAGCAGCTGATGTCAGATTGTAATTGCTGACTGGACATTGATGCTAGATAGCGTTTACAAGTAACAAGTTGCTTAAATATTTGTAAAAGTACTGGATTCTTTCTTGAAGCGCAAGTATGATATAAGAGTCGATTTGCGACAGGCATAGACAAGGGGGTTCCCATGGAAGAGAATTTAGCCACCGAGCTGTCGAACACGACGGGTGCCGCCGGCATTCTGTTCATGGCCGTATCGCTGCTCTGTGTGGCCATCGCATGGTGGTCCTTGCAGAACCTCAAGCTGGATACGATCATAAGATATCCCAAGAGCCCTCAAGGGCGGCTTCTCCATCTGCTGCTTGCGATCGTGCTGGGACACTTTGTGGCAAACTTCCTGCTGGATTACCTGGGCTGGAGCCTGCAAATGCGCCGCCTGTTTTAAGGTGCGAAGGTTCGGTTATTAATGTCTTAAGCTATAGAGCCAAGTCATTCGCCGAATAATAACGATTTCAATGGCAAACACTGAACGAAAAGCAGCACTCCTTCGGGGAGTGGCCGCGGCGGCGGACGCGGAAGACGCTGAACTTGATACGGAGTAATGACACAAGCGACAATGAAAATAATGGACGCGGAGGGAACGAAGAAGATGAGCAAATTTATCGTCCGCGGCGGCAGAAAATTGACCGGAAGCGTAAAGGTAAGCGGCGCTAAAAACTCTGTATTACCGATCATAGCCGCCTCTCTATTGGCAGAAGAAGGAGTCAGCGTCATCATCGACGCACCTCCGCTCGATGATGTGATGACCATCAGCAGAGTACTCGAATCTCTGGGTGCGGGCGTTACATATTCCAATGATGTAATTGAAGTGGATGCACGCGAACTGGCGACCTGTGAAGCACCTTATGAGTGGGTGCGGAAAATGCGGGCTTCTTTTCTCGTAATGGGACCTCTTTTGTCCCGATTGGGCCGGACGCGTATTTCGCTGCCCGGCGGCTGCGCCATCGGCACCCGGCCGATTGACCAGCACTTGAAAGGTTTTGAAGCGCTGGGCGCGGAGATCAGTCTGGGCCAAGGCTTCATCGAAGCCCGGAGCCACGGAAGACTGCGCGGTGCCAAAGTGTATCTGGATGTCGCCAGCGTCGGCGCGACGGAGAATATTATGATGGCGGCGGCACTTGCCGAAGGCGTAACCACGATCGAGAACGCCGCCAAGGAACCGGAGATTGTCGATCTCGCCAACTATTTGAACAGCATGGGCGCGATCGTCCGCGGCGCAGGCACCGGCGTCATCCGGATCGAAGGCGTAGAGCGCCTTCACGGCGTGCGGCACACGGTCATTCCGGACCGGATCGAGGCCGGCACCTACATGGTGGCTGCCGCGATTACGGGCGGCGACGTCTATGTGGAGGGCGCAATTGCCGATCATCTGGGCCCGGTTATCGCCAAGATGGAGGAAATGGGCGTCACGATCCTTCCCGATGAGAACGGGGTGCGGGTAATCGCCGACAAGCCGCTGAAAGCGGTAGATCTTAAGACCCTTCCTTACCCGGGTTTCCCGACGGATATGCAGTCCCAGATGATGGCGCTGCTGCTTCGCTCGGAGGGAACCAGCGTAGTGACGGAGACGGTCTTCGAGAACCGCTTCATGCATGTCGATGAATTCCACAACATGAACGCCGAGATCAAGATTGAGGGCCGTTCGGCCATTATTACCGGCGGGGCACAGCTCGTCGGGGCCAAGGTATGTGCGACCGACCTGCGTGCGGGAGCGGCCATGATTCTGGCCGGACTCGTAGCCGAAGGCACCACCGAAGTCAGCGGTACACATCATATTGATCGCGGCTATGTACATCTGGCCGAGAAGCTTCAGGGCCTCGGCGCCGATATCTGGCGCATCTCGCTGGAGGAGAAGGCGACCGAAATCGGAAGCAAGCCGGAGACGGCGAAGGCCGAGGCAGCCGCTGCCCAGGCCGAGGAGATCGTTCCGCTGTTTCAGGTTCAGCCTACCTTGGGCTGAGAGCTTCTATGGCAGACATCCCTATAACTTTGTTATATAAGACGGGACCTTAGGGTCCCGTTTTTTTTGTGCGCGGGCCGAAGCTTGTTCCGTTACAGGGTTCTGTCCTGCCTCCTAATCTCATAACTATGAGTATACGGATGAATTGAGGCAAGGAGGATGAACCCGAATGAAAGAGTTCCGCCGCCGTTACCCTTACGGCCGGGGCGCGCGCCGCTTCGCGCCCGCGGTCCTGGCGGCGGCGCCGCTGCTTGCGGCGCTGCTGCTGCCGCTGGCCGTGGTGCCGCTGCGGCACCACGCGCCGGCTCCGCTGCCGCCCGCGCCTGCGGCGGCGCCCTCTCCGGCTGCGGACGAAGCCGCGCAGCCGGAGGTATCCGTCTATTTGTCGCGGAGCGGACAAATGGAGACGCTGCCGCTGGAAGACTACGTCAGCGGCGTGGTTGCGGCCGAGATGCCGGCCGACTTCGCGCTGGAAGCGCTGAAGGCCCAGGCTATCGCCGCCCGCACGTTCATTGTCCGCCGGCTGCGGGCCGGCGACCACAGCGGCGTGCCGGTTCCGGAGGCCGATGTCACCGACACGGTCAGCCACCAGGCTTATATCTCGCGGGCCGTCTTGAGGCGGGACTGGGCCAAAGGAGGCCGGTCAGCCGACCTCGCCAAGATCCGCCGCGCTGTCCGGGAGACGCGGGGCATTGTAATGACGTACCGCGGAGAGCCGATCACGGCGTCTTTCTTCGCTTCCAGTGGGGGGTATACGGAGAATTCGGAGGATTACTGGAAGGCGACGATTCCCTATCTGCGCAGTGTCGCGAGTCCCTGGGACAAGGAGCTGGCTCCCAACTACGCGGTGACCGTCACCTTCAGCCGCGAGGAGCTGCGGGAGAAGCTTGGTCTATCGGCTGTTCGGGCAGGGGCCGAGGCCCTGGGGGCCGCCGGGACTCCGGAGAATTCCGGGTCCGCCGGCGCGGCCGCCGCCGTGGGCGTCAAGACCCGGCATCGTCTCACGGGACTGCGCGGGCTGTCCGCCGCCGGTGCGGCCCCGCAGCTCCGGCTGGAGGCTGTGACTGCCGGCAAGCGGGTCAAGGCCGTCGAGATTGACGGCGTGACGTTCACCGGCCGCGAGGTGCGCGAGAAGCTGGGGCTCCGCTCCAGCCAGTTCACCTGGAAGCTTACGCCAGACGGCATAGCCATTACTTCTTACGGCAGCGGCCATGGGGTCGGAATGAGCCAGTGGGGCGCGAACGGGATGGCGCTGGAGGGATCGACAGCGACCATGATTCTCGAACACTACTACACGGGAATCGGCTTTGCCCAAGTCTCGACTCTTTTGAAAAAATAACGTGAAAGAAACGTATAAATGCCCAAACCCCGGTAACACTGGTTACTGAGGTGATGAGCAAAATGAATGAAAATCAAACAAACAAACCGTCCCAGGAGGAATCTCTCAAACCTAAATCGGGAGAAACCAAGCATCAGCCTTCCACCTGGAACAAAATGTTGTCCAGACGCTGGGTGTTCCCGGCGGTGTATACGGCGGCAGCGGCTATCATTCTAACGTTGGTGTGGGTCTACCAGGACGCCGGCACGCAGACGCCGAAGACCGACACCGCCGCTGTAGTCTCGCAGGATGTCGGAGGAATGCAGTCCGGAAGCGCCGATGTCAAGACGCCGGATCAGGACGCCGCTCCGGTAGTAGCCTCGGCCGAGAATCTGGCATGGCCGGTCGCAAGTCCGGGCGAGATTGAAGTCGTGAAGCCGTATTACGACCAGAATGGTACGGATGAGAATCACGTTCAGGCCATGGTGCAGAGCGGCGACACGTTCATGACGAACAACGGCATTGACCTGGCCCGCAAGGACAATCAGGAGTTCGACGTCAAGGCGGCCCTGAGCGGCAAGGTAACCCGGGTCGAAGATGTGCCGGTGCTCGGAAATGTCATTGAAGTTACGCATGACGGCAATCTGAAGACGGTATACCAGAGCGTCGGCGAAGCCAAGGTTAAGGTCGGCGACGAAGTCAAGCAGGGCGAGACGCTGGCAGCCGCCGGACGCAACGAACTGGAGAAGGATCTCGGAAACCACCTGCACTTTGAAGTGTACGAGAACGGCAAGGTGGTCAATCCTGCGGATCTGCTTCCGCAAAAATAAGTCTGCCCGGCCAGGAGCACGCCGCTCCTGGCTTTTTTGCGCAAACCGGAGGTAGGCGTCAAGTATCGGTTAAACGGGACTATCCGACGGTTGTCCGGCAAATTAAATGGGTCTGTCCCGGCATGTCTGGCCCGCAAAGCGCGAATATCTAGGCCCGCCCCTCATATAATGTACCAAACTATCCACAGTTGGGAGGCGGGAGCGTGCACGATTACATCAAGGAACGGACGATCAAAATCGGACGCTGCATCGTGGAAACCAGGCATACGGTCCGGACCATAGCCAAAGAATTCGGGGTTTCCAAAAGTACGGTGCATAAGGACCTGACCGAGCGTCTGCCGGAGATCAACCCGGATCTGGCCGATCAGGTGAAGCACATTCTCGAATATCACAAGCAGGTCCGCCATCTTCGGGGGGGAGAAGCCACCAAAATCAAATACAAAAAGTCGACCGTAAAGAAACGGGAAGTGGCGGTGGCGGCAAAGTCGTAAACTTTTGCATTTTTCGGCGGTTTTCCAGGGTTCTTGCATTGTATCCGTCCCCTAAAGTATGGTATTTTTAAATTTGGTATCAACCTCGGTTAATCCAATTAAAATAATACTTTGGGGGCTTTTTCATTATGCTTAGCAAGGATATCGGAATCGATCTCGGCACGGCTAATGTGCTTATACATGTTAAGGGAAAAGGAGTCGTGCTGGATGAGCCTTCCGTGGTTACGCTGGAAAGCGACACCAAGAAGGTCCTTGCGGTAGGCGAACAGGCCCGCCGGATGGTCGGGCGCACACCGGGCAATATTATGACTATCCGTCCGCTTCGCGACGGAGTCATCGCCGATTTTGAAATTACGGAAACGATGCTCAAATACTTCATCGACCGGGTTGGCGGCCGGAGCTGGTACGCGCGTCCCCGCATTCTGATCTGTGCCCCCACGAATATTACATCCGTTGAACAGAAGTCGATCCGGGAAGCGGCCGAACGCAGCGGCGCCAAGGAAGTCTTTATGGAAGAAGAGCCCAAGGCGGCAGCTATCGGAGCAGGAATGGATATTTATCAACCGAGCGGCAATATGGTCGTCGATATCGGCGGCGGAACGACGGATGTAGCCGTACTCTCTATGGGCGACGTCGTGACCGCCTCCTCCATCAAGATTGCGGGGGACAAGTTCGACGAGGCCATTTTAAAATATATCAAGCAGAAGTATAAGCTTCTGATCGGGGAACGGACGGCCGAGGATGTCAAGCTGGCCATCGGCAACGTGCGCCCTGGCGGCATGAAGGCGGAAATGGATATCCGCGGCCGCGATATGGTATCGGGACTGCCGCTGACGCTGACCATCTCTGCCGAAGAGGTGCAGGAAGCGCTGTGGGACCCGGTCTCCTCCATTGTTGCGGCGGCGAAGTCGGTGCTGGAGCGGACGCCGCCGGAGCTGTCGGCGGACATCATCGACCGCGGCGTTGTGCTGACCGGAGGCGGGGCGCTGCTGAACGGATTGGACGAGCTGCTTGCCGAAGAGCTGCATGTTCCGGTGTGGGTTGCGGAAGATCCGATGCACTGCGTGGTCAAAGGCACGGGAATCATGCTCGATCATTTGGACAAAGTCGTTAAGAAAAAGTTCTGACCAGCCGATATATACCTGTAGCAAAGGAGTGATCCTCATGATTCGAGGTTTATATACGGCTGCTGCCGGGCTTGTGACCCAGCAGCGCAGACATGACACGGCGACCCAGAATATCGCCAACCTGAATACGACCGGATACAAGCAGGTCGACAGCGTGAGCCATTCCTTCCCGGAAGCGATGATTACGGCCATGCAGGGCGGCGTTCGCCAGCCGATCGGCAAGCTGAACACAGGGGTGTTCGCGGAACAGGCGATTAACCAGTACCGGCAGGGCGATCTGATCGAGAGCGGCAAATCCACGGACTTCGCGCTCGCCGGCGAACTGGAGGCCGTCGATCCGGCCACGGGCCAGAATATTGTTTTTGATGCGACAGGCAAATTCATTAATGACCAGGGCGAGGTCAAGTACCGGCCGCAGGCATTCTTTGCGCTGCAGGACGCCAGCGGCCGGGCGCTGTACACCCGGAACGGAAGCTTCGCCGTCACGGCGGCGGGCGAGGTGCTGAGCAGCGAGGGATACCGGGTGCTCGGCGCCGACGGGCAGCCGCTGACGCTGAAGGGCGATGCGCTGAACGTTGCGGACGGCGGCCTTCGCGTGGACGGACAGGGCCGGATTCTGGACAAGACCGGACGGCCTTCGGGCGCAGCGATCGGCATCAGCGTGGTGGACAACCCCGAGAAGCTGGTCCGGGACGGCAGCGGTGTCTACCATGCCGAAGACGGAGCCGGAGTACGGCAGCCGACGACCGCTGACAATATTGATCTGCGCCAGGGCTATGTTGAAGGCTCCAATGTTGACGCGACCCAGGTCAGCGTCGATCTGAATGCCGCTTATCGCGCCTATGAAGCGAATCAGAAGCTGATTCAGATCTATGACACCAGCCTGCAGAAGACGGTCAACGAAGTCGGCCGAGTATAAGGGAGGAACGGGTAAATGAACAACTCCACCATCAGCGCGCTGGTCTCGATGAACGCCATGCAGCAGCGGCTGGATCTGATCGCCGATAATATTGCTAACCTGAACACGGCCGGCTACAAGACCAAGGAATCCTCGTTCGAGGATACGCTGACCCGAGTCCAGCAGCAGTCCAAGGATTATCAGATGGACGGCCGGGCTACGCCGCTGGGCTTCAATCTGGGATTTGGCAGCCAATTGTCGCTGCGCGGAGCGAACTGGGAGCAGGGAGCGATGCAGGAGACGGGCAATCCGACCGATCTGGCGCTGCAGGGGAACGGGTTGTTTGCCGTGTCGGTAGGCGGAACCACTACTTATACCCGTCAGGGGGATTTTCATTTTGAGCCCGATTCCGCCAATGCCGGCCGGATGCGTCTGGTGGACAACAGCGGAAATGCGGTTCTGAACACGGCGGGGGCGCCGGTTACGGTGCCGGTTGGGGTGGACGCTGCCATCAACGAGAAGGGCCAGGTGCTGACCAAGCGGGGCGAGAACGAGCCGGCGGTGGTTGCTTCCACGCTGAAGATTGTCGCTCCGCGGACCGAGAACGTTCTCCAGGCGGTCGACGGCAGCCGGTTCGTGCTAGCCGCCGGGCTGACCGAAACGCAGGCCTTCAGCGCGGCCGGCAATGCGGCGGTTGATGATCCGGCATCGGGCGTCGGCGTCCGCTCGGGGTATCTGGAGCAGTCGAACGTGGATCTTGGCAAGCAAATGTCCGAATTAATGATGGTCCAGCGTAATTATCAGCTGGCCGCCCGGGCGCTTTCCTCCGGGGACCAGATGCTGGGCCTCGCCAACACTATGCGCGGGTAGGTGATGCAATGAGCCGTCAGGCTGAAGAACAGGTCAAGGACGGGGAACCGCCGCAGAAGCGGCGCAAGCGTTCGGCCTGGAAGATCATCCAGTGGTTCCTGATTCCCCTGCTGCTGATTGCCGCCCTCGGCGGCGGCCTTGTTACCGGATACGTGGTAATGGGCAAGAAAGAGATCGCCGATGTGTTCCAGTGGAGCACATGGCGGCATGTGTATGATCTGGTCTTTGCCTCCTGAGGCAAAGCATTCCGTGAAGCGGACTCCCTTGTGCATTTCCTGTGCAAAGGGAGTTTTCTTTTTGTTCAAGGAATGGGTATAATGAGGGGGACTGTCAACGCAAAAGGGCCCTCTTGGCGAAGGCCCCTTATTTTAACCTCCACTTCTGCAGCGGGTGAAGGATATCTGTTATTCTTGCCTGCTCGGACGCTGTTTATGCATGCCTGTGAATGGGGAAGGAGTTATCGTCACATGATGGATGTCAATCAGATTCAAGAGATTATTCCGCACCGGCCGCCGTTTCTTCTGGTGGACAAGATTATCGAGATTGAGATGGGCAAGCGGGCCGTCGGTCTCAAGAATGTAACGGTGAACGAGCCGTTCTTTACCGGACATTTTCCCGGCTATCCGGTAATGCCCGGCGTCCTGATCGCCGAAGCGCTGGCCCAGGTCGGTGCCGTCGCCATCCTTGGCGTAGAGGCCAACCGCGGCAAGATCGGTTTTCTGGCCGGACTGGACGGATTCCGTTTTCGGGGACAGGTGGTGCCCGGAGATACGCTGACGCTTGAAGTGGAGATTACCCGGCTCAAAGGCAGCATCGGCAAGGGAAGTGCGGTTGCCAAGGTTGGAGACAAGAAAGTGGCCGAAGGCGAGATTATGTTTGCTCTGAATTAGACCATAGAGATGAAGGAGAGATTCTGATGACTGAACTTAGTCCAAAAGCTGCTGAGACCCTGGAGCGATGGCTGCAGGACGCATCCGTGGACGAAGAGACGAAGGCGGAATTGCGTGCCCTGGAGAATGACCCGAAGGAGCTGGAAGAGCGCTTCTACCGGGATCTGGAATTCGGTACGGGAGGACTTCGCGGCGTCATCGGCGCGGGAAGCAACCGCATCAACCGCTATACCGTGGGCCGGGCGACGCAGGGCTTTGCCCAATTCATTCTGGAGAGCCATTCGGGAGAAGGACGCCCGTCAATCGTCATTGCCCATGATTCGCGGCGTTTCTCGCCGGAATTCGCGCTGGAAGCGGCGCTGGTGCTGGCCGGCAACGGGATCAAGGCGTATCTGTACCCCTCCCTGCGTTCCACGCCGCAGCTCTCGTTCAGCGTCCGCCATTTGAAGGCGACCGGCGGCATTGTCATCACCGCTTCTCATAATCCGCCGGAGTATAACGGTTACAAAGTGTACAACGCCGAAGGCGGACAGCTGGTACCGCACGAAGCGGAGAAAGTTATTTCCTACATATTCCAGGTTGATTCCTTCGACGCCGTCAAGCGGATCACCCGGGAAGAAGCGGAAGCCGCCGGCCTCCTGGAATGGCTGGGCGAACGCGAAGACGAAGCGTATGCAGATACGGTTGCAGCCGTAAGCGTGGGCGCCGAAGAAATCCGGAACCGTCTGGGCGGGGATTTCAAAATCGTCTACACGCCGCTGCACGGCACCGGCAATCTGCCGGTCCGGCGCGTGCTGGAGAAGGTGGGCTTTACTCAGGTAACCGTTGTTCCCGAGCAGGAACAGCCGGATTCCGAATTCTCGACGGTGAAGTCGCCGAATCCGGAGGAACGGGAGGCCTTTACGCTCGCCATGAAGCTCGGCGAGGAGATTGGCGCGGATCTCTTGATCGGAACCGATCCGGATGCCGACCGCATGGGCGCCGTTGTGCGTGACAACGAAGGCAAATTCGTCGTCCTCTCCGGCAACCAGTCCGGCGCCATCATGATCTACTACTACCTCAGCCGCCTGCAGGAGCAGGGCAAGCTTCCGAAGAACGGCGCCGTCGTCAAGACGATTGTTACGAGTGAAATGGGCGCCGCCGTCGCCGAACATTTCGGAGCCACCGTATTCAATACGCTGACCGGCTTCAAATATATCGGCGAGAAGATGACCCAATTCGAAGAGTCCGGCGAATACACGTATTTGTTCGGATACGAAGAGAGTTACGGCTACCTGGCCGGCGGCTACGCGCGGGACAAGGACGCGATTGTCGCCTCGATGCTGATCGCCGAAGCCGGCGCCTACTATAAGGCGCAGGGGAAGACGCTGTACGATGTGCTCCAGGAACTGTATGCCAAGTTCGGTTATTTCCTGGAGAGCCTGGAGTCGCGGACGCTCAAGGGCAAGGACGGCGTCGCCCAAATTCAGGGCATTATGACCGACTGGCGGAGCAACCCGCCGACCGAGATCGCCGGGGCTTCCGTTCGCGAAGTGCTGGATTATTCGCTCGGTCTTGACGGTCTGCCGCAGGAGAATGTGCTGAAATATCTGCTGTCCGACGGCTCCTGGTTCTGCCTGCGTCCGTCCGGCACCGAGCCGAAGATTAAGGTTTACTTTGCCGTTCGGGGCAGCTCTGTCGAGGATGCGCGGAGCAAGGTGGCTGCCCTTTCCGGGGAAGTCATGGCGCGCGTCGACCGGCTTTCCTAAGCGGAAACGTCACGAAATATAGAACCTGTTAGGAACACTCAAAGTCTGGTGCGCCGCTGCGGTTTGTCGGCGTCACCGGACTTTGTGCCTGAAATGACAAGCAAGCTGTAAGACAAGCAGTCCTGAAGTGGAAGGACAAGCTTCGCGAGGAGGAACCTGAAGTGTTGCAGAAATGGCAGCAATGGAATATCGCTTCACGTAAATGGCTCTGGATTCTGGTGATTATCGGCGTGGGCTCTGCGCTGTTCGTCGCTAATGACCGCCTGAAGACGGAACGGTCGTCCAAGACCGTGGAATTTGTCTTTGATTACCGGGATTTGACGGAGGCGGCCAGTTACCGGGCCAATCCGCAGGATTACGCAGCTGAGCAGTTGGACCGCCTGAAGGCAGCCGGCGTCGGCAGTGTCGCCGTGTACGAGAGCACGCTCGAAGATTACCGGAAGGCGCGCCGGGCGATGTTCTGGGGAGCCCAGGATATTGCGAACCTGACCGACAGCGTCATTCCGGAGAATGAGAATTATACGTACGTGCTGTTCACCAGCGCAGCCAACTACGACGCTCTGGCGTCGGGCATCCGCGACACGTTCGAACGTCTGGATATTCCCGTCACCAACTGGACCTTCCGCGGCCAGCGGGGGCTCATCATCCGGACGCCGCTGGAGGACGCACTGCTCAAGCCGATTGCGCCCGATCCGGTGACGTTGGAGATGCTGCACCAGAAGGGCTTCCGGATCGTTCCCCGTATGGTGGACTCGCTCCCATACGATGAAGCTTCGATGGAGAAGCTGTTCGACCTTTATCAGAGTCTCGGGGTGACCCGCGTTCTGTTCGAGGGCGAATCCGTTAAGGGCTTCAACGACGATCAGGACCAGGGCAGTCTTACGGCCTTTGGCAATCTGCTGAAGAAACACGGCATCGGCATCGCTGCCATCGAGAACATCAAGCAGCAGCAGAAGGGGTTCTCCAAGCTGGCGTATAGGCTGGATTACAATGTAGTCCGTCTTTATTCCCTGAGCGAGAAAGACTCTTCCATCAGTGCGCAGACCATCGCTGACCGGTTCGCGCTTGCAACCAAAGACCGGAATATCCGCATGCTCTATCTGAATACCGCGCCGGCCCGCAACACGGCCAAAGCTCAGGTAACCGACAGCATCGACAACCTGATCAAGAGCCTGGAGGGACCGGACGGAGCCATCGCCAAAATCGAAGGCAACGGCTTCACCATCGGTCCGGCGACCGCGTTTGACGTTGCCGATTCTTCCTTGCAGCGCTACTTTAAGCTCGTAGCCGTTATCGGGGCCATCGCGCTGATCGCGCTGATGATTTCGTACTTCGTGCCGTGGCTGACGCTCCCGGCCTGGGCGCTGGGCCTTGTGGGCAGCGCAGGCTTGTACGTGCTCAAGCCGGTGCTGTTCGAGCAGGCGCTCGCCCTGCTGGCCGCCATTAGCGCGCCGACCGTGGCAGTCGTGCTGGCAATCCGGCGATTGAACCGGATGGGTCCGCCCCTTGTACGCAAAGACGGCACCGGCGCACGGATATCGTCTTCTTTCGCGGCAGAGACCCCTTTGCGGCGTCTGGGCCGCACCTTGGCGCTCTATGTGCAGACGGCTGTCATTTCGCTGTGCGCCGTACCGTTCGTCATTGCTCTGCTGAACAATATTACCTACAGCCTGGTGCTGAACCAGTTCCGGGGCGTAAGCCTTCTGCATCTGGCGCCGATTGCGCTGGTGGCGCTGTACGCCCTGCTGTACCGCGGCGAGTTCGTGCTGAATCAGACCGGCAGACTCCTCCGGACGCCGATCAACCTGGCTATGGTGCTCGCGGTAGGCGTTCTGGGCATCATCGGGATGTATTACCTGAGCCGGACCGGCAACAGCGGCAGCGCATCCTCGGTGGAACTCAGCTTCCGGACGTTCATGGAGAATACGTTCGGGGTCCGTCCTCGAAGCAAAGAGTTCCTGCTGGCGCATCCGTTCTTCATTCTGGGCGGCTTCCTGGCCCTGAAATACCGGAATGCGATCTTCCTGATGGTCGTCGCCGTTATCGGCCAGCTGTCGATGGTGGACACCTTCGCCCATATTCATTCCCCGATCAAGATTTCGATTGTGCGCGATCTGCTCGGTCTGGGCCTCGGTCTTGTCCTGGGTCTCGTGCTGGTGCTGGCTTGGCAAATTGTTGAAGGGTGTTGGAGAAAATGGTCGCCCCTGCTTACCAAGTAGTGCTGTCCGGCTATTACGGCTACCGCAACAGCGGGGATGAAGCGGTGCTTCAGTCCATTCTGATTGCGCTGGACCGCTGGTCGCGGGAGCTCGGCGTGCAGATTGTGCCCGTTGTGCTCTCGGGCGATCCCGCCTGGACAACCGCCGCCTATGGCGTCCGCGCGGTGCCCCGGATGTCGCTCGGCGAAGTGCGCCGGGCGATTGCGGAGAGCGACGCGCTGATCAGCGGAGGCGGCAGTCTCCTTCAGGATGTCACCGGCGCCAAAAGCATCCCGTATTATCTGGGCGTCATTAAACTGGCCCAGATGCTGGGCAAGCCAAGCTTTGTCTATGCCCAGGGCATCGGCCCGGTTAACCGGAAATGGTTCTATCCGATGATTCGCTCGGTGTTCCGCCGCTGCAAGCTGATCTCGGTGCGGGACGAGCAGTCCCGGGCTCTGCTGTTGTCGATGGGACTGAGAGCGGAAGATGTCCAGGTCGTTCCCGATCCGGTCATGGGATTGAAGCTTCCCGGAGAGGAGGACGGCGGGGGCCTGTCCCGCGTTCTTCCGTCCGAAGAGACCCTTCCTTGCATCGGCGTTTCTGTACGCTTCTGGGAGAAGGACCGGAGGGAGCTGGACGCGATAGCCGACGGCCTGCGCCAAGCCTGTCAATCCCGCCCCTTGCATATCCGGTTTCTGCCCTTCCATGTTCCATCCGACATCGAGGCTTCCCGATACTGCATGGAGCGTCTCGGGGAAGTTCCGATGGCAAGCGGAGGAAGCGTCAGCATCGCCGAGCCGGATGACCGTCCCCAGTCCATGCTGCGGGAAGTCGGGGAGTGCAGTCTTCTGCTCGGCATGAGACTGCACAGTCTGATCTATGCCGCGGGACGGCGGGTGCCGGTTATCGGAATTTCATATGACCCGAAGATCGACCATTTTCTGAGCCGTCTGGATGTGAAGCCGGTCGGAACCACGGAGTCGCTGGACGCCGATCTGCTCGGTGAAGAAGTGCTCCGGCTGCTGGAACACGGAACGGAGTGGCTGGTGGAGCGTGAGGAACGAATCGCTGCGCTGGTTCGCGAAGCCGAGGCTCCGGCCCGATATATCGTTGATTATTTTCGCCGCAAAGGGTGATTCCAAGTGAAAGACAAAGGCCGTGTGCCTGCAGTGCCGATATTTGGCATTCCCGTATCCAAAATGAATATGGCCGAGACCGTGGAGTATTTAAAGGAAGCGGTTCAGTCCCGCCGTCCCCACCATGTCATTACCGCGAATCCGATCATGGTGATGACGGCGCTGGAGAATCCGGCTTATCTGTCGATTATGAAGTCCGCGGAACTTATCGTTCCTGACGGAACCGGCGTAGTCTGGGCGGCTACCAAAGGCGGCGATCCGATCCCCGAGCGGGTCGCCGGCTTTGATCTGTTACATGAATTATTGAAGGCAGGAGAACACTATCATTGGAAAGTGTACCTCCTGGGCTCCACCTCCGAAGTGATTCAGGAAACGGCAAGACGGTTACAATTGCAGTATCCGGGGGTCGTGATCGCCGGCTATCGCGACGGGTTCTTCGGACCGGCGGAGGATGAGCAGGTGGTCGCTGAAATTGCGCGCACTGAATCGGATCTTCTGTTTGTCGCCAGAGGGGCGGACACCCAAGAGCCTTGGATCTCCAAGTATAAGGAACAGCTTGCCATTCCGGTGATGATGGGGGTTGGAGGAAGCTTTGATGTAATCTCCGGCAAGTCCAAGCGGGCTCCGATTGCCTTCCAGAAACTGCGTCTGGAATGGTTTTACCGGCTTCTTAAAGAGCCGACCCGTTACAAAAGAATGCTTGCGCTGCCGAAATTCGCAGTAAAAGTGCTGCGGGAGAAAGATACGGTAACGAAACGCGGCTAAAACCCGCGTTTTTTCTGAAAATAAACAAAAAACCGCCGATTTGGACTATTGGATTTGACAAAACAACGGCGTATAATTCATTGCGGTAGAGAAATGGGGGTCGACTGAACCAATGTTAATGATTTACATCGCCGGATTTATCGTCTGCATGGGACTGGCTCTGTGCCTCACGCCGCTCGTCAAGCAATTCGCCATCAAGATTGGCGCGACGGATGTGCCGAATGCGCGGAAAGTGCATACGAAGATTATGCCGCGCCTCGGTGGGCTGGGTATTTTTCTGGCGTTTGTATTGGGCCTGTTGGCCGTATCGCCTTTTATCCCGTATGATTTTTCCGCTCGGGAATTGGACTTTATTCAAGCGCTGCTCAGCGGCGGCGGCCTGATCGTGCTTCTCGGCGCGCTGGACGACCGGTTTGAGCTGTCGGCCAAGGTCAAGCTCCTTGGACAGATTGCGGCAGCCTGCATCGTCGTATTCGGATTCGATATTACAGTGGACTTTGTAAATATTCCATTTAACAACAGCTATTCTTCGCTGGAGAGCTGGGTTGCTATTCCGCTGACAATCTTCTGGATTGTCGGCGTGACGAACGCCGTTAACCTGATTGACGGGCTGGACGGGCTTGCGGCCGGCGTATCCGGCATCGCCATCGCCACAATGGCAACGATGGCCTTTATTATGGGCAATGTGATGGTGGCGATGCTGTGCCTGCTGCTGCTCGGCAGCATTGTAGGATTTCTGTTCTTCAACTTTCATCCGGCCAAAATCTTTATGGGCGATACCGGCTCGCTCTTCCTTGGCTTCTGTCTTGGCATGCTGGCGCTGCTTGGCTTCAAACAGATTGCCGTTGTGTCCTTTATTACGCCGCTCTTGATTATCGGCGTTCCGCTGTCCGATACCTTCTTTGCGATTGTACGCCGGAAGCTGCAGAAGAAACCGATCTTTGCTCCGGATAAAGGCCACCTGCATCACTGCCTGCGGGAGCTGGGATTCAGCCACCGCCAGACGGTGCTCATTATTTATGGCATTGCCGCTTTCTTCGGCGTACTGGCCGTGATTCAATCCTCCTCGGCGCTTTATGAAGCGAACTGGGTAACCTTCGTCGTCATCTGCATTATGCTCTTCTTCCTGCAGATCGGCGCGGAAGTTATCGGACTGGTCGGACAGACGAAGAAGCCGCTTTTAAGTTTTCTTTCGAGAGTATTCATGAAGGTCAGCCCCGAGAAGGGGTCTAAATCTTAATTTTCCAGCCTGGATGTACTAAGGCTGACCATGAAGCCTCGCTCCTGACAGGAGCGAGGTTTTTTGGTATTTCCCTAATCATTGATTTGCCCCCTTCCGATAAAAGAAAAAGAGAAGACATCAACCGCCGGTACAGACAGACAGCAATACCAAAACAGCAGTAGGAGGTTTCACAAGTGACCAAACGTTTCAGAAGATTAGGCAGTTTTGTCATGGCAGCCGTACTCCTGTTCTCGACGCTTGCGGCTTCGGGAGCAGCATCCGCGGCGTCCGGTCAATACTTTACGTTTACCAAATTCAGCACGTCCCAGGCTTCTCCGACCAGTGTCAACACCAGCACGGTCGATGTAGAGGGCAGCTTTAACGGGGTGTCTGCGGACAGCCTGTATTACAAAGTGGTCGGCCTTGTCAACGGCGTCGAGGTACCCGGATCCAACGGGACCGACGTCAAACCTACGATTACAAACGAAAAGTATTTTTCGTTCCCCAACGTAAAGCTGACGCAGGGGCTTAACCGGATTACGATCTACGGTACAACCTCCGACGGAACGGTAGCTACCGGAGAGGCTTACGTCAATTTCTCCAACGTCCCGGCGATCTACAACATCAAGCTGCCGGACGGCACGCCGCTGAGCGACAGCCAGCCTACGCTGATCAATACGGAAGGCTTAACGCTCACGCTGGAAGCTCCGAACGCCACCGAAGTTCTGATTAATTCGTCCAAAATGTACAGTGGCGGCAGTTCCACTTTTGTTATCGCCGACTACAAGCTGACCCCTGGCTATAACAAGCTGACATTTGTCGCAACGACAGACGGAGGAACCCGGACGTATTCGGTAACGCGCGAAGTTATATATGCGCCGGTGAGCACAGGGATTTCGCACGGTACCAAGCTGAACGGTCAACCCATCGACAAAGGCGATGTGATTACCAGTTCTTCCGACGGGAAATTGACGGGGTCGATCACCTTTAAGATTCCGGAGACCAACCCGGCTCCGGCTCTGCAAAATGTTACTGTTCAGATCAAGAATACGACAACGGGCAGCAACCTTACTTTTGATAATGGAACCTCAACCAGCACAAATCTCGCCCTTGGAGCGGGCACGGTATCCGGCGAGTTCATCACCTTCCCTTATAGCAGTGCAGTGGACATTCCGAAGCTAACATCCAACGGCAACTACACCATTATTTTCGGAGGCACTTATGACGGGAAGAGCATCGCCCCGGTCAATTTTATTTTCCGCGATGCTTCTACGCCTTATATTACCAGCATTCAACAGCTGTACAGTCCTTCGGTCAACAGTTCGGTTGTGTCCTATACGTCTTCGGGAGTATTTAGTACGAATACCAGCCTATTTCAGCTCCCGCTCTGGCTTGTAGTCAAGACCAGCGACAAGTCGCAGAATATAGCAATCAGCACCTTTCAGAACGGACAAGCGGTGACCGGCAATTTTTCGGCAGAGGCTAACCTGACCTCGTCCGAAGGATACCGTGTGATCAAGATTACGGGTCTGCCTCAAGGTGAACAGGCTCTGCATATTGATTTGAAGGACAAAGACGGCAATGTGGTCGATTCCCAGATTTTTGCGATCAATTATACCGCAGCCCCTTATATTGAACTGACCAATTTATACAACAACCAAATTTTCACGAATACAGGAAGCTTCAAAGAGATTACCGGCAATCTGATTAATTTCACCGCAAGCGAGAAAGGGACCGTAAGCATCTCGATCAACGGTACGGTAGTTAAGCCGACGTTATCGACGATCGACAACTCTTTTGTACTGAATACGACCAGTATTCCGCTCGTTAACGGACCGAACAAAATTACCGTGACCGGAACAGCCAACGGCATCCCGATTTCAACCAATGTAACGGTCTATTTGTTCCCCGATACGCTGCCGTCGCTGGCCGGCCTTGTTCCGCTCCCGGTTAACCAGACGACCGATCCGGATCAATTATTCGTCAAGACGGCGAATCTGGCTTATACCACCAACCAGACCAGCGCCGATATCCAGTTTGTCGTTAACAATGCGACGCAAATCGTAATCACCATTGACGGCAAGCAGGAGGTAGTAGCCAACTGGGATTCTTCCAAATGGAGCTGGTCGCCGGCATCCGCCAAGTTGTCTCCGCCGAACGGACAGAGCGGCGCCTTTACGCTGCGCGATCAAGCACTGCCTACCACCGGTCTGCGGACGATTGTAATTACGGCGCGGCTCGACAGCTCAACGGTATCCCAGGCGCTCCAGATTACCCGCGAAGTTCCGCCTTACAGCATCCTGTCGCCGAAACTGCCGAATGAGAGCATTATCAAGCAGAATTTCCTTGACGTCAGCATCAAGGCGGAAGGCGCCAACAGCATCATGATCGGCAAAACCGCAATGATCAAGGGCGATAAGGATATTTTCCGGTATCAGCTCAAAGACCTGAAGAAGGGCGTCAACACCATTAAGTTTACGATTACAACCGGCACGCAGAAGACTAACGGGAGCTTTACTGTGACCTATTCGGATGAAGTGCTGCAGGGGGCCCAGTACAAGACTTTATTGAGTTCTTCCGGGAAGCTGTCTGCCTTCCAGAACTCGGTTGTCATTAATTTCCCCAAAGGCACGATGCTGAGAGACGCGACGCCAGTCCCGGGCACGAGCAACACGCGCCAGATCAACCTGTTCAATTCACAGTACGTCTTGCTCGGCATCGCCGATAAGCAGGATGGCCGTACCGTCAAGCAGTACAATCCGGTCGGCGAGAAGGACAGCGGAGGCGTTTATCAAGACGGCAAGCTGAAGGAAGTGAGCGCCAGCTCGGGTGCCATTGCATTCCTGACGCCCAAGACGCATTACGGCTATGCTTCCAATCTGTACTGGATCGATCCGGGATACTTTGTATCCACTACGTCCATCAATGATTATGAGACCGTCGTCTCTTCGCATCCTTACAAGACCGGCAATGAGTTCTACTCCGGGCATATGGGCAAATGGCTCGAACCGACCCAGCAGGGCACCATTACGCTGAAGTATGATTCCAGTCTTGCGAATGCTGCTACCTCGAATATCTCCGTCTGGAAGAACGTAGATGGAGCGTGGTACAACATGGGCGGCAAGGTCAACACCAGTTCCAAGACGATTACGGCTACGTTTGACGGATTCGGGTATTACACGGTGATGAGCCTGCGTTACAGCTATGACGACATTGTCTCGCACTCCTATGCGCGGACCGAGCTGGAGACGATGATGGCCAAAGGAATTATGAATGCCAAGGATGCCAGCGAGTTCGGCGTATACGAGAATACGACGCGCGGAGAGTTCGCTACCATGCTTGTGAAGATTATGGGCATCCAGCTCGATTATGATCCGAACAACCTTACCTTCTCGGATGTGGTGAAGTACAGCGATTATCATTGGGATTACCGCTACATCGAGACGGCTGTCCGCAAAGGCCTTATTAAAGGGACCGCGCCACGGGTCTTCTCGCCGAACAGCGCGCTGACGCGCGAAGACGCAGCCGTTATGATTGCCAGAGCGATGAACCTGAAGCTTGGAACGGTAGAGAAGGATTTGCCGACGCTGCAAAAACAGTTCACGGATACCGGCTCGATCGTCTCCAACTACTCGGTGCCTTCCATTCTGGCAGTATATAAAGCCGGTGTGATTCCGGCGATTGCCAACAAGCTGACCAGCGGGCAGAAGAAGGCCACCTATCGCTTTGATCCTCAGGCCAAGTTCTCCCGCGCCGATGCGGCTGTTATGGCCCAGCGGATGATGGTGAAGATGAAGAAGATGTAGAGGATACGGATAGCTGCGGCAGGAGTGAGAGCCTCTTTTCCTTGGATGGGGAAGAGGCTTTTCTTCCAGTTTCCAGTTACAAATCTTTGTAATATGCCGGGATTTACGATACAATGACGTAAGAAGGTGCAAGAACACATTCACGCAAGAAGGAGAAAGCCGTAGATGAAACCGATTTTGTCAAAAGCTCAACTCGATTACATGAAAGCCAAAAACCAGTTTGAGAATAGAGCCAAGGTGCTGGAGAAAGAAATCACCGCCAAGAGAGCTACCCAGGAGATTACCCAGGAAGCTATGGAGGAACTGGTTCAGACAACCGGGTTCCACGACGCATACAATGATTTGATCCTTGCAGAGAATGCACTCATTGATTGGTCTCATTCTACGATCAAGCACGAGAAGACCTACCGCGAGAATCGGGAGGCCATTGACGCGATGTATGAGAACGTGAATTCCAGCCCCGAGAAACGCCAAGAGATGATTCAGCTATCCATGAAGATTCGCTAGATAACCCGATACAGAAAGCGCCGATTCGGCGCTTTTTTTGTTTTTCTTCTATAAAATATGATGCATGGCAAAAAAACGCGATTGGAAGAGTTTAGGGAAGAAAGGCTTGGTTTAATGAATTAACAATCGCTGTCATTCTGCACCCGGATTGCCGGAACGCATGGCTTTGGAATAAAGCTCTGAATATTTTTTGAGGAGAGCGCAACTTTTCCGAACAGCCTGCGTTTATAATGGTGAGTCACACGCAGTGCAGAAATGGGCGGCGTAAGACTCAAGGTTAATTGACCAAGCATAACGCTATGGAAAAATTAACTTTACGCGAAATGAGGCACATTGTATAATACGAAGGTAGAATTAGGAATCTAGTATTGTCATGCCCTCATAACGGTTTACCAGTTTCTGTGATACCCGTCACAGACATTATTTATACTTAATTGCTCAACTCGGGAAAGGGGGTGCATCGGCTAATGAGTAACATGAGCTACCCAACCAAACAAGATTCTCAGTTCATGAATGTTCAAGGAGGAGAAAAAAAGGTTATGAAGAAAATTTTGTCCGTAGCACTGTCTACAGCAATGGCATTCTCGATGTTTGCCTCTGTGGCTTTTGCTGATACTGCAGCAACAACTCCGCAACAGAAATTTGATGCCCTGGCAGCTAAAGGTATCCTGAACGGATATCCAGACCAGCAGGCTCACCTGGAAAAGGATCTGACTCGCGCTGAGTTCGCGAAGATCGTTACCAAGCTGTTCAACCTGAAAGAAGTTAACAACAAGCTGTCCTACAAGGACAAAGGCTACAACGCCAAGAACTGGGCTGTTCCTTACATCGAAGCTGCAACTGCTGCAGGTCTGATGCAGGGTAAAGATACTGTTAAAGGTATCTTCGACTACAACGGCAAAGTAACAGTTCAGGAAGTATCTGCGGTTCTGTTCCGCGCCCTGAAGCTGGACGCTCCGACTGCCACTGACAACAACGCTTCCGTATGGGCCAAAGGCTATGCTCAGGCTCTGATCGACAAGGGTCTGATTGCCAAGGGCACCAACTTCACAAGCAACGCTACGCGTTCCCTGGTAGTTGAAACGGTATACGCCGTTACACAGATGACCACAGCTCCGGCTGTCGTTTCCGCTGAAGCAACGAGCCCAACTGAAGTTACAGTGAAGTTCGCCAACGGCAAGGAAACGAAGGTTACTCTGACTACCGCTCTGGTAGAAGGCGTAGAAACTACAATCCCGGCCTTCACTTTTGAAGGTAACACTTACAACAACGTGAAAGTAACGCTGACGGCTCCTAAGGTTGTTGCCGCAACTGCTCCAAATGCGAAGCAGCTGGTAATTTCCTTCAACCGTGCAGTTGACGCTTCCACGCTGATTGCTGACGGCAAGCTGAAGAGCGGCGTTGTACAGGTTGTTCCTGTAGCTGGTGCCCAGAGCCCGGTAACGGTTAACGGTACTGTCGCTTCTCTGAACGATGCCAAGACAGCAGTAACAATCACGCTGCCTAACACTGAATTCATGAAGGGTCAGTACACTGTAGTGGTTACGGATGCTGTGAAGACTTCTGTTGGCACTGCATTCTCGACTTACACTTCCCTGCTGAACGTTGCTGACACAACGGCTCCTACTGTAGCAAGCGTTACGGCTGTAGCCAAGACAACAACGAACACAGTAACAGTGAAGCTGAGCGAGCCGGTTAAGAGACAGGGCGTTATTGCTTATGTCAACGGCGTAGCTTCCACAGCTACTGTATCCGACGACACTTATGACACGATTACCCTGACTACAGGTACGCTGAACAGCGGCGCAACTTATGATGTGTCCCTGCTGAACGTAACCGACTATGCAGGCAACGTTGCTAACCCGAACCCAATTAAGACATCGGTAACGGTTGTAACTGACGCTGCAGCTCCTACGGTTGCTAGCATTACTCCAGTTAGCGACACTTATGTTGATGTGAAATTCAACAAGAAGATGAGCTACGAGTCCTTTGTTGGTAACGTAAGATTTGTGGATGCCTATGGCAAGAGCCTGCCGCTGGCAGTCAACACGACTTCCAACAGCGACACGATTCGCCTGACACTGCCTACTAGCCTCACATTCCCAACTAACAACACGCTGGCTGCTTCGCTTGAATTCGGAGCAACAGTTCGTGATACGCTGGGCAACCAACTGGGCGCTGCAGTAACACAGCCGGTGACGGTTGTTAAAGACACTACTGCTCCTACGCTGGTAAGTGCTGTCTACACAAGCGGTAAGGGATTGGTCGTAACATTCAGCGAGAATGTTCAGGCTAACCTGACTACCGGAATGAGACTGATCAATGAGACAATTGGTCAGGTGGAAGCTAAAGACTTCAGCGGTGCGAAGGTATCTGATGCTACTGTAACATTCCCGAATGTTACTCTTGGTGCAGGAACTTACACGCTGAGCCTGCCGGCTGAATTTGTACTTGACGTATCCCGTTCGAAGAACAAACTGGCTGCTTCGAGCACAACTGTAACTGTGGCTGCTGGTACTGCTGCTGCTGATACAAAAGCTCCAGTTGTTACTCTCAACAGATACTTTGACAGCACCCCTACTTCGGATATCATTGTACGGTTGAATGTATCTGATGAACAAGGTCTGAGTGTCGCTTCCATCCGTGATCTGAACAGCTACACGCTGGCGGGTAAAGCACTTCCTGCTGGTTCCTCTGCTGTGCTGATTTCCTCTGATGGAACAACAACCCTTGCTCCTAAGAATGCCGTAGTAGAAATTACAATTCCTAGAGGTGCCATCAGCGAAACGAAGTCCTATGACTTTGTAGCTTACGGTATTACTGATACTGCCGGCAACCGCATGGCATCTCTTGACCCGATCCCAATGTCTCTGACTGACCGAGTAGCTCCTACACTGACTGGTGCTACAGTATCTTCCGGTGACAGCAAGGTTCTGGTTCTTTCCTTCTCCGAAGGAAGCCTGAACAATGTAGATGCTGGCGACTTCATCTTCACGATCAATGGTTCGGCTACGCCGGCTACGGTTCGTGGTACGATTACACAGGGTGCAGGCAATGATGCAGGTAAATACTATGTATCCTTCCAAAACAGCGATGCTTCTGCTGCTCTGGACCTGAACGCTGCCAGCGTGAACTCGATTTCGGTTAAGGTTGCTGATACTGCAAACATTACGGATGCGTATAGCAACAAGATCACGACTGGAACTGAAGTTTACGCGAGATAATCGCTTCCTTACCGAAGCAAGAATAGCCTCTTCGGAGGCTATTCTTTTTTTTATCACGAATTCCGAACCTCAAGGAGGAACCGATGAAACGTGCATGGAAACTGACGACCGCTGCTGCCTTGCTTCTGGGAAGCGTCTGGGGCGGGTCTCTTCTCAGCAACACCGCTTCCGGGGCTGAGGTAGGGAACCAGCCGGGTACTGCCGATGATCCGGTGGTAACAAAGAGCTACGTGGATCAGCAGATCCAGAAACTCCTGCAGGGCGGCAGCCTGCCTGCTGCCGGAACCGGAACGACGGCAACCGCAACTCCAACGGCTACTGCAAAGCCTTCGCTAACTACAGCGCCAACGGCGACGGCGACGCCAGGAACGTCGGCTGAAACAAGCAGTGTGATTGTAGATGTGAAACCGGGTCAGACGCTGATCGCATCGGCTGGGGCCGAGTTTATCGTGCGCGCCGGCAAGGCCGTTATCCGATCAGCGGATGCCAACGGTGTAGCAGATTTGACGGACGGCAAAGACCTGACCAACGGTCAGCCGGCGCCGTCGAACCATCTGCTGTCATTCCCGCGCGATGGCCGCGGGATTGCAGTTCAGGACGGCCAGAAACTTGGACTGGTCGTCATGGTAAGAGGCGGCTATACGCTCAAATAAAAGCCGGATAGGGAAGGGCCGCAGGCCCTTTTTCTAATACTAGTCTCTCCTGCTGCTGTTGGGTTTATACCGGTGTTTCTTCCAGAGCTAACAATCATTGCTGCGGGTAAGCCTGCCGTCTCCGGAACACAATAGGGATGTTATTCTATATCCTTATTGGAGGTGTATGCGTGATGGCACGCAGTAATCGCAAAGTCGTTCCGGAGAGCAAGGAAATGCTGAAACAGCTTCAGTTCGAGATTGCCGCTGAATTCGGACTCTACGGTCCGGGAATGGGCGGCGCCATGGATACGGAATTTGCCACCGAGCTTGGCATGGGCGGAATGAGTGCCTCGGGCAGAACGCCTTACCTCGGTCACTTGACCTCCAGAGAGAATGGTTCGGTGGGCGGCGAGATTACGAAACGGCTGATTCGTCAGGCGGAGCAGTCGCTCTACAGCTAGGTTATTTAGGCTTAGGCGGTTTGACACACTGGGGTAAATAGGATAGAATTCTGTTGAGGAAAACCGACCTTTTCCATGTGGAAAAGGTTTGTTTTTTTGGACAGGACGTTATTATGCAGCTTAACTCTTATATATAGAAGCAAGCAGGGAGGTAGACCATTATGTCCATCAAGGGACGGCATCTGTTCACATCGGAATCAGTTACGGAAGGACATCCGGATAAGATCTGCGATCAGATTTCTGATGCGGTTCTGGATGCCTTTCTGGCCAATGATCCCCATGCGCGTGTGGCCTGTGAAGTATCGGTTGCGACCGGACTCGTTCTGGTCATCGGGGAGATCAGCACCAAATCGGAATATGTCGATATACCGTCCATCGTGCGCAATACCATTAAGGAAATCGGATATACCCGGGCTAAATACGGCTTTGATTACAACACCTGCGCCGTGCTGACTTCGCTCAACGAGCAATCGGCCGATATTGCTCAAGGGGTAAATGCGGCGCTGGAGAACCGAGACCCGAGTCAAGTGGCAGAAGAGACGGCCAATATCGGAGCGGGGGACCAGGGGTTGATGTTCGGTTTTGCTACGAATGAAACGCCTGAATTGATGCCGCTGCCGATTGCCTTGTCGCACCGGATTGCCCGTCGCTTGTCGGAAGTGCGGAAGAACGGTACGCTGGATTATCTGCGTCCGGACGGCAAGACCCAGGTGACGATTGAGTATCAGGATGAGAAGCCGGTGCGCGTCGATACGATTGTTGTATCCACCCAGCATGCGGAAGACATTACGCTGGAACAAATCCAGGAAGACATCAAGAAGCATGTCATTGCGCCGGTTGTGCCGGAGAGCCTGCTGGATGAGGAGACGAGATATTTCATTAATCCGACAGGTCGCTTCGTTATTGGCGGTCCGCAGGGCGATGCCGGTCTGACCGGCCGCAAAATCATTGTGGATACGTACGGGGGTTATGCCCGTCACGGCGGCGGAGCTTTCTCGGGCAAGGATCCGACGAAGGTAGACCGGTCCGCTGCTTACGCCGCGCGGTATGTGGCGAAGAATCTGGTTGCAGCGGGACTCGCCGACAAATGCGAGATTCAGCTCGCTTATGCGATCGGGGTCGCCAATCCGGTATCGATCAACGTGGATACATATGGAACCGGCAAAATCTCCGAGGAGCGGCTTGTCGAGCTCGTTCGGAAGCATTTTGACCTCCGTCCGGCTGGCATTATCGCCATGCTTGACCTTCGCAGACCGATCTACAAGCAGACGGCGGCTTATGGGCATTTTGGCCGGACCGATCTGGATCTGCCTTGGGAACGAGTGGACAAGGCGGAGCAGCTGCGGGAACAGGCGGGTCTGTAAGCCGCATAACCCGATAGATGAACGTTAAGCAGTATCCTCTCTTTAAGTAAAAACAGGCCTGTTCTCGCGATGACGCGTGGGACAGGCCTGTTTTGTTTAGCAGCCTGCACCTTCCAGAGCAGATGAAAGGATGGCAGAAAGCGTAAAATTTTCGGTGAGTTTCGTAACTTTTCGGCCTAAATGCAGTCTATTAAACTGTAGAGACGCTTTCAGGCGAGCAAAGAGAGATGGGAGAGTTACGAGAAGATGAAGGAATGCAACAACGAACACCTGCATACGCATCAGGCGAAGAGCAAGCCCATGCTCCGAAACTGGGCCGTTCTTTCACTGGCGGGAGTATTATGGCTCGCTCCGGCCGCCGGAGCAGTGGGACCCGGAGCGTGGCAGCCATGGGCAATTCCTCTGGCAGGGGCTGCGTCTTCCATGACGGTATCCGCAGTCAGCCAGGAGCCGGTAACGTCCGGCGCGATTCTGAACACTTATAAATATACGACGACCCGTTCGGGGTCCAAGGCGACCGGTCGGGCGGATGTCATTCGAATTGATCTGAATAATCCTTATGTCTCCATTGATGTAATGACCGGCAAGAACGGCAAGCTGACAACACGCCAGAGCACAGGCGGAATGGCTAAGGAGACCGGAGCGGTCGCGGCGGTAAACGGCGATTATTTCAATACAGGGGGAGAGGGATCGCCAATCGGTGGACAAATTACCGCCGGAACCCTGGTCAGTACGCCGTCCCAGTTAAAGGGAATGTATGCGTTCGCGCTGACAAGCGACCGAAAGCCGATGATCGACCAGTTCACATTTGAAGGCAGCGTTACGGCAGCGGACGGTACGCCGTTTGCTCTGTCCGGAATCAACAAAGGGGCGTACAATCCGGAAGGCGGGACCTCGACTTACAGTCATGTGAACGCCATGTATGTCTATACCGATGCTTGGGCCGCCCAGGAACGTCCCAAGAACAGCAGCACGACGCCGACGGAAGTGCTCGTTGAGAATGGCGTGATCACTCAAATTTCGGAGTCGGGCGCGGCGGGGCTGCCTATCAGCGTACCGGCCGGAGCTTATATCCTGCGTGCGCATGGCACCGCAGCCCAGTATGTGCGCGACCATCTGGCGGTTGGGCAGCCAGTTCAGACTGCCTACGGCCTGCGTTCGCTGACGACCGGGCAGACGGTGGACCCGGCTTCGCTGCAGATGATGATCGGCGGCCATACCATTCTGGTGGACGGCGGCCAGGCAACGAGCTTCTCCCGTTCCGTCAATGACTTGAACGGCTACCGCGCCCGGACGGCGCTTGGCTATTCCCAGGACGGACGCTATGTCTACATCGTCGCGGTAGAGAAGAACAGCAACAGTTCGGGTATGTCGCTGACCGAATTGCAGACCTTCATGACGCAGATCGGGGTTTATAAAGGGCTTAATCTCGATGGAGGAGGGTCTACCACTATGGTAGACCGGCCGCTCGGGGAAACGTCGACAACGCTGACGTTCAACACAGAGTATGGCACCGAGCAGCGAAGCGTGGTGAACGGACTTGGCGTCTACACGAGTGCGCCTCAGGGCGAAGTGAAGGGCATTATTCTTAGCGGGAGCAAGTCTCTGTTAATCGGTCAGCAGGCCAGCTATTCCATGAAGGGCTATGATACGTACTATAACCCGGTTGATGTGAGCGCCGGGAATCCCTCCTGGACGTCCAGCAACGGCAGCGTGACGGTCAGCGGAGGGACGGTGACGGGCGTGAAGCCGGGAACGGCAACGATTACGGCTTCCAGCGGCGCCGCCAAAGCAACCTCTAAAGTGACGGTTCTGGGCGGCGGCGACCTGCAGACGCTGAGCGTCTCCCCGGCAACCGGCGCGCTGGCTGCCGGCGCCTCGATTCCCGTTGCCCTGACGGCAACGCCGCGGTCGGGAGCAGCACTGGCCGTGCCCGCTTCCTCCGTGAAGTGGGAATTTGTCGGCTTTCAAGGCAGCGTGAAGGACGGAGTCCTGTCCGTCAGCGCCGTTAATCCCGGCGTAACAACCGGGTATGCGATTGCCCGCTATGACGGGTTCAGCACGGCGATCGTACTGTCCGCGGCGGCTCAGACGATGTGGGAGGATTTTGAGAACACGGCTTACCCGGTCCAGTTCACGACGAATGTCTCTGCGGTTCAAGGAACGGCAGCCATTGCGCCTGGAACCGGAGACCACGGCTCATCCAAAGTGCTGAACCTCAGCTATGACATGAGTGCCGGAAGCGGCAAAATGTACGCCTATGCGCAGTTGAACGGAACGGCCGGCAAAAGTATTCCGGCTGCGGCCACCTCCATGTCGCTGGACGTCATGGGAGACAAGAGCCTGAACTGGCTGCGCGCCGAAGTTGCAGACAGCAGCGGAGCTACAGCTTATATCGATATCGCGAAGGTGATCGACTGGCAAGGCTGGAAGAACATCCAGCTCGACCTGTCGGGTTCGGGCATCAAATTCCCGGCAGCCATGAAGCGCCTGTATGTGGTCAATGTAGCGGAAGGACAGGATGAACGGGCGAAGACGGGAACGGTGGCATTCGACAATATTGCCTTTACCATGCCCGCTCTGACCAGCGAAGCGGGGCTGCCTACCGGGACGGCCCAGATGGTGATCGGACAGAAGAAACTGACGGTCAACGGAACGGCGAAGACGATTGATTCCGCTCCGATGGTTCAGGACGGCACCACCTATGTTCCGATCCGGTACGTGCTGGACGCTTTTGGCGGCAGTGCGGCTTGGGATCCGGCGTCCCGGCATATTATGGTACTGCGGGGATCGAAAGCGCTGGATCTCACCGTGGGCCAGAAGGAGTATGTGCTGAACGGACAAAGACAATCGGCCGAGGTATCGCCGCTGCTGATCGGAGGCAGGACTTTAGTCCCGCTCCGGCTTGTATCGGAACAGCTTGGCCTGACGGTAAAATGGGAACAGAAAACGAAGACCGTTACGATCCAATCATGATATGGTAGTATAAAGAAAATTCTTTATACGAATCGAGAGAAATGGGGCTAACGTCCGTGGAATTTCAACCCGATGCCATAGATCGCGTAATCAAGAATACAATTGACGTAATGGAAGACAGCAAGTACCAGATATTCGAGATTCTTCAGACGGCCCGGGACGAGCTGGAAGCGCTGAGAAAGGAACTGGAGCGGGTTCGCGAAGAGACCAATGAGACGGTAGACAAAGTGGATAAGCTGGAGGTCGATTACCACCGTTCCCGAATCCGGCTGACGGAAGTCAGCCGGGACTTTGTCCGGTATACGGAGAAGGATATCCGGATTGCTTACGAGAAGGCTACGGAGCTTCAGCTGGAGCTGATGATGACCCGGGAAAGGGAGCTGTATTTGCGGAATCGCAGAGACGAGCTGATGAAGCGGGTGCGCAGCGTGGAGAATTCGGTAGAGCGCGCCGAAGCGATCGGCTCGCAAATGGGCGTGGTGCTCCAGTATTTATCCGGCGAGCTTGGACAGGTTACACGAATTGTCGAATCCGCTAAGAATCGACAAATTATCGGGTTGAAAATTATCCTGGCCCAGGAAGAAGAACGCAAAAGAATTGCCCGGGAAATCCATGACGGCCCGGCCCAGATGCTTGCCAACCTGGTGCTTCGGACGGAAATTGTAGAAAGAATGCTGGTTAAGCAGGAATTTGGACTGGTGCAGGACGAAGTATTAGATTTGAAAAGCCAGGTTCGTTCCAGCCTTGAAGAGATGCGGAAGGTGATCTTCAATCTCAGGCCGATGGCATTGGATGATCTGGGATTGATTCCGACGATGCGCAAGTTTGTCCATGATTTTGAGGAGAAGAACAAAATTCGAACGTCCTTTGAGACAAGGGGCAAGGAGCATCGGCTCTCTTCTGCGATGGAGGCAGCGGTCTACCGGCTGATCCAGGAGGCGCTCTCCAACGTCGCGAAGCATGCGCAGGCCACTTATGTGTGGGTGGAAATTACATATCAGGCTCAAATGATCAAAATTGTCGTCAAGGACAACGGAATCGGCTTCAACCTTCAACAGATCAAGCGGGAACAATCCAAGCGCGAAAGCTTCGGCCTGGTCGGAATGCGCGAACGGGTGGAACTGCTGGAGGGCAGGATGGAGATCGAATCCGCAGACCAAGAAGGGACTACAATCGTTATTCATATTCCGACGAATGTGGATAAGGGGAAGGAGTAATGGCGATGGAGAACCAGAACGCCGGAAAGACGCCGATCAAGGTGCTGCTGGCAGACGATCATCAGCTTTTTCGGGAAGGGCTTAAACGGATACT
Source organism: Paenibacillus glufosinatiresistens (assembly GCF_031470375.1). NCBI lineage: Bacteria > Bacillati > Bacillota > Bacilli > Caryophanales > Paenibacillaceae > Paenibacillus > Paenibacillus glufosinatiresistens. The sequence goes on along the minus strand of NZ_JAVFHT010000005.1, from coordinate 141,715 downwards.
GAACATGGAGGAAGACATCGAGGTTATCGGTGAGTGCGGAGACGGCATTCAGGTTCTGGAATTCTGCAATACCCAGAAGCCGGACATCGTCCTCATGGACATCAATATGCCAACGCAGAACGGTGTCGAAGCGACCGAGAAGCTCCGGGAACTGTTCCCGGATGTGAAAGTGATTATTCTCTCCATCCATGATGACGAGAGCTACGTATTCGAGACGTTGCGCAAGGGAGCCAACGGCTATTTGCTGAAAGATATGGAAGCCGAATCGTTGATTAACGCCATCCGTTCCGTCTGTGAGGGCCACGCTTTTATCCACCCAAAAGTGACCGGCAAGCTGATCAATCAGCTCCGCCGGATGACTTACCTGAACGAGGCGGGCGCGATTGCCGAGACCTCCGTTAAGGAAGCGGGCGTCAAGTTTGTCGCCGGCGACAATAATCCGCTCACGCGCCGCGAGGCGGAAGTGCTGCGTCTGATGGCCGAGGGCAAGAGCAATAAGATGATCGGCGAATATCTCTTCATCAGCGAGAAGACGGTCAAGAACCATGTCAGCAGCATTCTGCAGAAGATGGAAGTCGATGACCGCACACAAGCCGTAATCAACTCCATCAAGTACGGCTGGGTTACGCTGTAAACAGAGGATATGCGAAGGAGGCACCTTCATCTGGAACCGGCATATAGTGTCGGTATACAGAGGAGGTGCCTTTTCATGATCGCCCACTTATGCTGGATTGGAGCCGTTTACGCTCTGGCTGCCCTTGCAGTCCACGCGCTGCATGCCCGAAAGAGCAGACCAAGGGTGTGCGTCGGCAGGGAAGGCTGCTGCATCCTCATCACGCGAAACCATCAGGATGTGGTCGAGTGGTATATTCGGACGTTGGGATTGCTCTCTCTGCTGGGAGGCGTCCGCATGCGGATGGCCGTGGAGGATTGCGGCTCGATGGATCAGACGATGGAAATTGTAAGACGGCTGGAAGGGAAGTGCGCAATGGAAGTGGAGATCCGTCCGTACAGAGGGGACGAGAGCCGAAAGGCTCCGACCGAAGCGGTACTGGATCTGCGGTTCCGCAGCGGGCCGCTCGGACTGTCCGCCCTGCGCCGGGTGTGGACGACGGGAGTGGGGGAAGCCAAGCATTGAGGACACGGAAGAAACCGATAGAGGCCGAATCAGGAATGGGAAGACCAAAGTGAAGCACACTTGTGGTCCCTGCGGGGAGCAAGTGTGCTTTTTGCGTTGTTCGGGGCCTTAAGAGCGCGTCCATTACATGATGAATAGGAATGGGACAAAGAGGAGGAACGTAATGAAAGCAGGGGTTTATGCCGTTATGGACAAGAGGGAGTGGCGCTTGCGGCTGACGCTGGACTGGAGAGTCGATCAGTGGTGGTGGAGCGGACAAGGGCTCGCCGGACCAGAACCCCACCCGGGCCGGCCGGTTCTTCTGCACCCCGCTCTGCCGCTGAGCTGGGCGTCGGAAGCGCTCCGCAGGTTCCGGCCCGAGCCGGACATGCAGCGCTGGGACAGGGACAGATGGAGAGAACACTTCAGCGTTCTCATGAAGGAAATCAGCGGCGGCCGGCATGGAACCCTGGGCTCCTCCGGCGTGAAGCCCGGCGGTTGGCCGGAGTGTGGCGGAGGCGAGGAGCCGCCGCTCCCCTCCGCGGCAGCGCTGCTGGACAGCGCGGGCCGGCTTGCCGGGCTGCTGAGGGGCCGCTCGCTGCTGGCGGAAGAGGCCGAGGCGCTGCTGGCCGAGCAGGCGCCGGAGCTTCTTGCCGCGCCGTGGCGCAGCGCGGCGCAGCTCGCCTACCTGCAGGGCCGGCTGGACCTGCAGGCCGCCGTGCAGCCGCGCTCCTCCGGCGCGCGGCCCGGGACCCTCCGCGCCGGGCTGCGCCGGCGCCTCCTCCCGCGGCGCGCCTTAAGCGCCGCGGACGGCCCGCGCTGCCTGCGCTGCGGCAGCGCTGCGGAGGGCCGCACGGCCTGCGCCGCGTGCGGCCTGGACGGCTGCGCCTACTGCGAGGCCTGCCTCGCGCTCGGGCGCAGCCGCTCCTGCGCGCTGCTGCTGCGCAGCGCGCCGCCCGGGCCGGCCGTGCGGGGCACGGCCGCAGGCGGAGCCCCAGCCGCGCAGCGCTGGGGCCTGAGCGCGCCGCAGGCGCGGGCCGCCGAAGCGGCGCTGGCGGCCATGGCGGCCGGGCGTGAGCGGCCGCCCCTGGGCCGGGGCGCAGCGGCCCAAGGCCCGGCCGGTCCGCGGCCGGATGAGCCACCCGGGCGGTTTCTGCTGTGGGCCGTAACCGGAGCGGGCAAGACGGAAATGCTTTTTCCGCTGCTGGATTCGGTTCTCGCCGCGGGCGGACGGGTACTGGTGGCTACGCCGCGCCGTGATGTGGTGCTGGAACTGGCCCCGCGGCTGGCCAGAGCGTTCCCGGAATACAGCAGAGCCGTTCTGTACGGAGGGAGCACCGACCGCTGGAGAGAGGCAAGTCTGACACTGGCGACCACCCATCAGCTGCTGCGGTTCTACCGGGCCTTCGATCTGGTCATTATCGATGAGCTGGACGCCTTTCCTTACCATAACGATCCGATGCTGAGCTACGCCGCTGAATCGTCCTGCCGGCCCGGCGGGTTCTTCCTGTATCTGTCCGCGACGCCGCCCGCCGGGCTGCGGGCTGATGTCCGGCAAGGCCGGGCGGGAGCCGCCCGGGTGCCGGTCCGCTACCACGGTCATCCTCTCCCCGTACCGCGCCGGATTGCCATGCCGGGGCTATCGCAATGCTTGAAGCGGGGGAGTCTTCCTTCACGTCTTCGGGAGGAGCTGCTTCACTCGGTGGAGCGGGGCGCCCAGGTCTTCGTCTTCGTTCCCCGGATCGCAGATATTGAGCCGCTCCTCGCTCTGGTCCGCCGGATACTGCCGGATTCCGTTCCGGCAAAAGGCACTTCCTCCCGAGACCCGGACCGGAATGAAACCGTGGAAGCTTTCCGGAAACGGGAGATCCGGGTGCTGCTGACAACGACCATTCTGGAACGGGGGGTTACCGTCCCGGGAAGCGATGTCTACATTCTGGATGCCGATAATCCGCTCTTTGACGAAGCGGCGCTGATCCAGATGGCCGGACGGGCGGGAAGATCCAAGGAGGACCCGAATGGCTGCGTCCGGTATGCGGCCGCCTCCTGGACCCGCGCCCAGCGCAACGCCTGCCGCGAGATCCGGACGATGAACCGGGTAGCCCGGCGAAGCGGCTATCTTGCCGCGCACCGGAAGGGGGGAGTCCGATGAAGAAGCGGAACGGCTCCGCCATTTTGGAAGCTCTGCTGGCTCCTGCTTCCTTTGGCTGTCTGGCTTGCGGACGGCGGGGCGATCCTTCACCCGTGCTTCCCGGGATTTGCCGAAAATGCGCGGCGGAGGTTCCGTGGATTGAGCGGCCCCGCTGCCGCAAATGCGGACGGCCGTCAGGCTGTCCGGACTGCGCCAGAGGGTCGGCGCGGTTATCGGCCTGGATCTGCAACCGCAGCGCCGTCGCCTATTCCGATGCGATGCGGGATTGGCTGGGCCGGTACAAGTACCGGGGAGACCAGCGGTTTGCCGAGCCGCTGGGGCGGATGCTGGAGCAGGCGTACCTGCGGCTTGCGGAAGAGAGGGGAAGGCTGGAGAGGAACGCTGCCATCCGGGGAGAAGCTGCGGTTGACGCAGGTGTTCTGCCGCGGGCCTTCGCTTGGCTGCAAGGCGCGCTGGGTGCCGCCCATCCGGCGGGACCGAGAGCCGGGCGGTCCTGGCAGGCTGACCTGCTCGTCCCCGTGCCGGTCAGCGCGGTCCGTCTTGGGGAGCGGGGGTTCAACCAGGCCGAGGAGCTGGCCTGTCTTCTGGCCGGACGCCAGGGTCTGGAAGTGCTTCCCTTGCTTGCGCGCTCCCGTCATACCGGCAAGCAGAGCTTCAAGGGAAGAGCCGAGCGAATCGCAGACATGAAGCGGGTGTTTGTTCCGGACCCGGAGGCCCCTGAGATGCTCCGGCGATGGCTGGCTCCCGGTCCGGTCCGGGAAGGACGCGCCCTGAGAGTCGTCGTGGTGGATGATATCTATACCACCGGCGCGACCGTCACCGCCTGCTGCGAGGCGCTGGCAGAGCTGCTTGCAAGCTGCGGAATGAATATGCAGCTCTACAGTCTGACCTGGGCGCGTTCCTAGGCATGGAGCTCCCGAAGTCCAAAAAATGCGGAGCGGACGTCTGGCGGAGATAGACGAACCCGCCGCAATCATGTAATGTAGAAATCATAGAGTTTCGGTTAAGAATAACAGGGTAAGGAAGGAGCGGCACGGCAGATGAACCTCGATAATTGCCCAAGATGCGGCCGTTTGTATGTCAAGAATCCGTCCGAAATGTGCCAGTTCTGCTTTAAAGAATTGGAGAAGCAGTACGAGACCTGCGTCAAATATTTGAGAGAGCACCGCGGCGCCAATATTCAGGAGCTGTCCGACGCAACGGAAATACCGATCAAGGAGATCACCCGGTTTATCCGCGAAGGACGCATTTCGATCGCCAACGCGCCGAATATGACCTATCCCTGCGAGGTGTGCGGCACCCTGATCCGGGAGGGGCATATGTGCGACAATTGCCGATCCAGGTTAACCAAGGATTTAACCCAGGCCGCCAAAGAGGCTGCCGACGCCGAAGCCGCCAAGCGTGCCGGACATGGGGCTTATAAAGCGGTGGATAAGCTTCGCGACCGGTAAGGAAATGGAATTTGGGACGTAAAAATTGGCCTGCGCTATAAAGAATGGTTCAATAACGGTCGATAAACTTAGTAAAGATTATCGGCCTTTTACATTAGAAAGAAGGTGTATAATTGTGAAAATCAACGATACCGGACGAATTAATGCGATTAATCCGTATCAACGAAATATGGAATCGCAAAGGCAGGAAGCCATGAAGAAGACTACGCGCAAGGATGAAGTCACGATTTCGACTGAGGCGATGAAGCTGCTGGAAGCGCAGAACAATACGAAAGTCGATACCGAACGCGCCGCCCGTATTGAAAGCCTGAAACAGCAAGTATCCGCCGGAACCTACCATGTTGACGCCGCCAAACTCGCAGATAAACTCGCCCCTTACTTCAAGCCATCCTCCGAGAATTAGGTGAATGCATCTATGTCAGTAACATCTTTGATTGAGCTGCTGGAGCGGCTGGATGACAGCCACCGTCAAATGCTGGATCTGGCCGCCTCCAAGAAACAGGCGATCATGACCAACAATATCGATCAGCTCACCGAAATCCTCACCAAAGAATCCAGATTAATGAAGCTCAGCGGGCAGCTCGAGAAAGAGCGGGAGCAGGCGGCTTACACCTTCCTTCAGAGTGTGGGCATCCGCTCGAATCTGCAGTTGAACTTAACCGAGCTGTCCCGGCTGGTCTTTGATCCCGACGATAAAGCCCGCCTGCTGCATATTCAGGGCCAGCTGGCAGATACGCTCAGCCGCTTGAAGAAAGCCAATGAGCTGAATCAGAGGCTGATTGAACAGTCGCTGGATTTTATTGATTATTCTCTGGATCTGCTTGTAGGCAGGCCCAGTCAGGAAGTAACCTATCAGCATCCCGCCAGCGGGCCTGTCGCGCTTAAACGTCCGGGATTGTTCGATGCGCGGGGATAATCCTCCTGAAGCCATTAAAGGATTTGCGCCGATATGCCGATAATCTGAATAATGACGCTCAAAACGGTTAACCGCCAACTTATCCAGGGCGACGGCGAGCCGTTTCTTCTTTATCCGGGGCCTTTGGACCGGCATGAATTCATGATCAGATGCTCGGGAAGCGCTAAGCCTTCGAATGAGCATGAGGAGGAACATTTCCAGTGACATCTACTTTCCACTCCATAGAGACGGCCCGGCGCAGTCTGTTCACCCAGACCGCCGCGCTCAATACCACCGGGCACAACATTGCCAATGCCAATACGGAGGGCTATACGCGACAGACTGTCAAAATGACGGCTTCCCGTCCCATCGAAGCCTACGGGTTCGGGAACTCGACCGTACCGGGACAGCTCGGTACAGGCGTCGAATTCGGTTCCATTGAACGGGTTCGCGAGAATTTCCTGGACGATCAGTACCGGGGAGAGAATGCGGCTCTCGGCAGCTGGACGATTCAGTCGGATACGCTGGACAAGCTGGAATCCATCTTCCAGGAGCCGTCCGATACGGGAATCAGCACCGTTATGGATAAGTTCTGGAAATCCTGGTCGGACCTCAGCAAGAATCCGGAAGACGGCACCGCCCGGAAGATCGTGGTTCAGACTGCGCAGTCTCTGACGGATGCCCTGAATTACATGAGCCGGCAGCTGCAGAATCTCGACAGCGACCTGTCGACCAATGTCGATGTTAAGTCTACGGAAATTAACGGCTACCTGTCCTCTATTGCCGACCTGAATCAATCTATCTTTCGGATCGAGAGCATGGGCGACAAGGCCAACGACCTGCGGGATCAGCGCGATCTGTTGACGGACAAGCTGTCCAAGATTATGAATGTCAGCGTCCTGGAGACGGGAACCGGCTACAATATTGCGATGGGCTCCACCACGCTTGTTCAAGGCTTCACCGCTTCCCCGGTAACTTCTGAAACGCTGAACAGCGCATACGGAGACGGTTCCACCGGAGATCTCAAATCCGGCGAAGTCTACGGCATGATTGCCTCCAGCAAGAAATACGTCAGCGATTATAAAGCCCAGCTCGACAACTTGGCCCGGACGATGGCAACCGGCGCTGTGGAGATTACCGTACCCAAGGGTTCGGTCCTGCCGCAGGGAACGGTTCTCACGAGCGATGCGTCAATTATCCAGGCGGACGGCACAGCGGCAACGCTTGCCGCAGGCCAGGCTATGCCGCAGGGAGCGACACTGAACGCCGACGTCAAGACGACGGTGAACGGTCTGAACGGCCTGCACCAGCTTGGATATACGATGGACGGCACGCTCGCGCCGGGCGAACCTCTGTTCACAATTAACGGAGACGGCGACACGATTACAGCCGGGAACATCGTCTTCAATCCCGAGATTGCGGCCGACGCCAATCTGCTTGCCACTTCCCTGCGCACCTCGGGGACGGGCGATCAGGAGAAGGTGATGCAGGGCAACAACACCCTTGCGCTGCTGATTTCCAATCAGCAGACGGGAACCTTCGCGTCTTCAACCGGCATCAAGGGAACGCCGGGTTCTTTTTACAAGACGATGATCGGTCAGCTCGGCGTTCAATCACAGGAAGCCACCCGGCAGACGGAGAACTCCAATTACCTGGTGGAACAGGTCAATGCCAGACGACAGTCGGTGAGCGGGGTGTCGCTTGACGAAGAAATGTCTAATATGCTGGTCTTCCAGCATGCCTACAGCGCCGCTGCGCGTTTTATGACCACCTATGATGAAATGCTCGATAAACTGATCAATGCTACCGGTACGGTCGGCAGATAAGGAAGGAGGACGGAGACATGCTAAGAGTTACATCCAACATGATGAATTCCCAGCTGCTGCTTAACCTGAACCGCAATAACCGGGCAATGAACGACACCCAGCTGCAGCTGGCGACGGGGCGCAAAATCAATAAGCCTTCCGATGACCCGGTAGGCATTACGTATTCCCTGCGGTATCGGAGCGAGCTGTCGGCCAATGAGCAGTACCAGAAGAACTTGGACAGTACGGTCTCCTGGCTGGATTACAACGATACGATTATGTCGCAGGCGGGAGAAGTCGTTCAGCGTCTGCGCGAGCTCACAGTCAACGGAGCCACCGGAACCAATCCCCAGTCTGCACTCGACAGTATCAATGCTGAGGTTACCCAACTGAAAGCGCAGATGGTGGATATTGCGAACAGCCAGCTGAACGGGAAGTATATCTTCAACGGACAGCAGTACACCGATAAGCCTTACGATTCCGCAGATCCGAAGAATACGATTACGGATACAGGTTCGATCAATTACACCATCGGAGAAAGTGTGCAGCTTCCGATCAATGTGACGGGCAATGACTTCTTCGGCGCCAAAAGCGACCCGGATAACATATTCGCTATTCTCGATAATATTTCCCAAGCGCTGACCAGCGGCAATCAGACCGCCCTGTCCAGCGAATTGTCGAATATCGACTCGCGCACCGACAAAATGCTGGCTGTCCAGGCGGATGTCGGCGCTAAAACGAACCGCGTCGAGCTGATGCAGGGCCGGCTCAGCGACCTGGAGACGAATCTCACGGATCTTCAGTCCAAGACGGAAGACGGAGATTATGCAGAGTTGTTGATGCGCTCCAAGGTAGAGGAGAATATCTACAATGCTTCTCTCTCCGTCGGGGCCAAGATTATCCAGAACTCTCTCGTGGACTTCATTAGATAGAAGGTGACGGCGTGCAGCCTGTTCTTCAAATCATCCAGACTCGCGGCATTCTGGAGATGCAGACAACGCCGGGCGCTTACTCAATCCGGCAGCCCAAAGCGGATTTGAATATCCAGACTACACCCGGGCAGCTTCGCGTCGAGAGCGAAGCGCCTCAGCTTCAGATTGACGGAAGCCGGGTCCGGTCCTCGATGACCGGCGGCAACTGGCTGGAGATGAACCAGAGGATCTATGACGGCATCAAGCAGCGGGTGCTCCAGAACATTGCATCGCGCATGCAGCAGGGAGACCGGATGATGAATTATCAGCGTCCCGGGAACACCATTGCCGAGATTTACGGATCGGACTGGCAGCCCCAGCCTTTTCCCGAGACCCGCACTGCTGCTTCCAGCGACAATCTGAATATCCGGATTATTACTACAGAGCCGTCCGTTACGTTCAGGCCCTCCAGAGTCAACGTGGAGGTCACCGCTCATGCGCCGCAGATTGAATATAACCGGGGAAGCATCAGCTTCTATATGAAGCAGTATGCCGGTGTTCAATATATTCCGCCCGAAGTGGATATGCAATTATAGTGAATAGCCATAGAGGTAACGTTTCGTGCCTGCTGTGGCTTTTCTTATTTCCGGCGATCCATCATAATGAGAGAAAGGCCGCCGGGCATGGTGTGAATTGAAAGGAGACTTTTAGGATGAAAGTGGAAACAACCGCATGGGGAACACTCGAAATCGAAGAGGAGCAGCTGCTGAGCCTGCCCAAGTCGCTCCCGGGTTTTGACGATATCACGAACTTCGCGCTTCTTCCGGCAGAGCAGGAACCGTTTTATTATTTGCAGTCTCTGGACAATGCCGATTTGTGCTTTTTGCTGCAGAATCCCTTTTATTTTTTTCCGGATTATCAATTCAATCTGCCCGACGATGAGGCCGAAGAGCTGGAGATTACGGATCAGACTGGCGTAGAGGTCTACTGCATCACAACGGTTCGGTCCTCCATCAAGGAGTCGACCGCGAATCTGCTCGCTCCCCTTGTGGTGAATCCGGCGAAACGTGTCGGCAAGCAGGTCGTCCTTCATCAATCAGGTTACCAGACCAGACAGCCGATCTGGATATCCGAACCGGACAAGCCGGAAGAAGGAGGGGTATAGCATGCTTGTGCTCAGTCGCAAAAAGGGAGAAAGCATCATTATCCAGGACCACATCGAGATTAAAGTCCTGGCCGTAGAAGGAGATACGATCAAATTGGGCCTGGTTGCCCCGAAGCATGTGGATATCTTCCGCAAAGAGATTTATCTGGAAATCCAGGAGGCGAACCGGGAGTCGGCCTCTGCGAATCCGAATGGTCTGGCAGCCCTGCTGGGCCAGTTGAAGGATATCGGCACAGAATAAATTCTTCATTTTTTTTACGTTTGGTATTAACAACCTCCTCATACGAGTCGATATATGTATTAGGCACCCGGCAGGGGGGCGGCCGACTTTACCGGCAGGGTGCTTACCACATGGATGTGGAACTTAACGATCTCAGGGAGGAAATATAAAATGATTATCAACCACAACGTAGCGGCGCTGAACACTCATCGCCAACTGGCAGTAAACACAGCGAACACCAACAAGTCGATCGAGAAGCTGTCTTCGGGTCTTCGCATCAACCGTGCGGGCGACGACGCAGCCGGCCTGGCGATTTCCGAGAAAATGCGCGGCCAGATCCGCGGTCTCGACATGGCAGCCAAGAACTCGCAGGACGGCATCTCGCTGATCCAGACGGCTGAAGGCGCACTGAACGAAACGCACTCCATTCTGCAGCGTATGCGTGAACTGGCCGTTCAATCCTCGAACGACACGAACACCAACAAGGACCGCGAGTCCCTGCAAAAAGAAGTGGACGAACTGGCGAAGGAAATCACTCGCATTTCCAACACGACAGAGTTCAACACCAAGAAGCTGCTGGACGGTTCGGCGAAGAGCGGCTCCGGCGTAACGAGCGCAGCCAACCTGAACTTCCATATCGGCGCCAACAAGGACCAGAACATTACGCTGACCATCAACGCAATGGACGCTAAGACGCTGGGCGTAACAGGTACTTCCGGAACGAACTCTGCAGCAAGCGCTGGTACTGAAGCCAAGGCTGCTACCGGTATCAGTATCTCCACTCAGTCTGCGGCCAACGCTGCAATCAGCACTATCAACACTGCAATTGAAACGGTATCGACCGAGCGCGCTAAGCTGGGCGCTTACCAGAACCGTCTGGAACACACCATCAACAACCTGAACACTTCTTCCGAGAACCTGACTGCCGCTGAATCCCGTATCCGCGACGTAGACATGGCGAAGGAAATGATGTCCCAGACCAAGAACAACATTCTGGCTCAGGCTGCGCAAGCGATGCTGGCTCAGGCTAACCAACAGCCGCAGGGCGTACTGCAGCTCCTGCGTTAATCGATTAGCAGGCTTTAAGCTGATCCGCGATGAATGGAAGAGAATTGCCCGACCGATCCGGTCCGGGCAATTCTTTTTTTATGCGCTCCTGCAGCCGTTTAAAGACAGCCGGAACCTAAGAAAAACCGGAGATTTGCCGATATAAGAGGTATCCTAATTATCAGAGGAGACTCGCCGTATGAATGCCTCTATAGCTTTATGCATGATTGTGAAGAATGAACAACAGGTGCTGGAACGCTGCCTGGACAGCGTCAAGCATGCTGTGGACGAGATTATTATTGTCGATACCGGTTCGACTGACGATACCCTGACGATCGCCCGACGCTATACCGATAAAATCTATCCCTTTGCCTGGACCGACAACTTCTCGGATGCGCGGAACCACTCGATCCGTCAGGCGACGAAGGACTATATTCTGGTTCTGGATGCCGACGAGTATTTGGACCCCGAGTCCAACCTGCAGGCTGAACTGGAGTCCCGGCTGGACTATTATCTTCTTCCGATCAAGAGTTATCTGTCCGGAGGAGAGAGTTCAACGCACCGCGCCGTCCGGCTGTTCGCCAACCGGGGGGAACTGAAGTATGAGAACCATCTGCATGAACATTTGAATCTGCTGGATCATCCGCAGCTGACGGGCGGAGAATCCACACGGATTCTGATTCACCACAGCGGTTATCTGGATGAAGCCATGCAGGAAAAAGACAAGATACAGCGGAACCTGGCTCTGATGAAGAAAGCGCTGCGCGCTCATAAAGACGGGTATAACCTGTTCAATATGGGCAAGACCTATATGGCTCTGGAGGATTACTCCAAGGCGGTTCAGTGTTTCAAAGAGGCGTATCCCCTAAGCACCGGCCGTGTCTATCTGCCTGAACTGATTACCAAACTGTCTCTGTGCCTGGGAGAGCTAGGGAGAAATGAAGAGGGATTGAACATCCTTAAGGACGCCGTCAATCTGTATCCGGATGAGACGGATATGCGTTATGTCCAGGCTCTCTTATATAAGAAGGCGGGATATTTGAAAGATGCAGTGGCCGCCTATGAGGCCTGCCTGAAGATGGGCGACCGGGGAAGCACGGTGACTGAAGGAGCGGGAAGCTACAAAGCGCGGGTCTCCCTGGCGGAGATTTACCGGAACCAGCGGAAATGGTCCGAAGGATTTGAACAGGTCCTTCAGGCGCTTCAGGTAAAGAGCGGCTATGTCCAGGCGCTTCGTCTTTATTTTGAAATTACGCTGAAAGCGCAGATCCCCGCACCGAATGTTCTGGAGACGATCGGACAGTTCTCGGCAGTACGGACGGTCGAGCAGCTTCAGACGCTGCTGGATGTTCTCTATGCACAGCGCCACCCTTTAATGGAAGAAATTCTGAAGGCCTATCAGATTACGGCTCAGCCGCATATCCGGATGATTTCCAAGCTCTATGACCGGCAGTATGACGCTGCGTATGCCGAGTGGCAGGAGAGCGGGGATGCTTTTCCCAACGAAGTGGGAGCGGATTTGGCTCTGCTCGCCTATCTTCGCGGGGATGCCGAACTGATGAAGGCGGCTGTCCCTCGCCTGAATGCCAGCCAGCGCGAAGCCAAACTGCTGTACAAGTGGATCGGGGAGGGAACCTTGGATCCGAAGCAAATGACGAGCTTGGTGGAAGAACTCCTAGTAACGGTATCGGAACGGCTGCTGGTGCTTCGGGAGAACGAAGCTTTCGGGGCGGTATCCCGGCAGTTGGAGCAGAGTAAGCGCGAGGTGCAGTGCCGGCTGGCCGATATTTTGCTGGACTACGGTCAAGACAAGGCTGCGTTTGATCTGTTGGTGAAGCTCTATGAGAATCACCCCGATGAACCTCGAGTGCTGGAGCCTCTGGGTGATCTCTGCTGCAAGCTGGGCTACTGGGACGATGCCGAAGTGCTGTACGCCAAGCTGAAAGAGCAGAAGCCGGTCTACCGTTCGCTGGAAAGATTGTACGGTCTCTATGAGAGCCGCCGCACCTTTGAAGGCATGCGCATTGTCTGGCAGGAGATTCACGAGCGCTTTCCTCTCTCGCAGTGGAAGCTGACTCTATAAAATCGCAGCCGATTTCTTCACAAAAAGCGGTTGTTTTCCGATATAGGTGTTATCAATCAGTTTGATTTCGGAGGTAAAGCAGATGGATGTTCAATTCTCCTTGTCCGCGCATCCCGTCAGTCCTATCAAATCAGTGGTTTCAAGCGAGCCGGGGTTCAAGGGAGGGAATGTAGATTCAAGAGCCGATCAGATCAACACCAACCTCGAATTAAACCAGGCCGAACGTCAAGGCGTCAAGGTGCCGATCGGGGAAGAACAGCTGATCAAGGCTATTGATAAAGCGGTCAAGGCGCTGGAGGGTCCATCTACGACTCTGGAGATCAGCATTCATGAGAAGACGCACGAGCTAATGGTGAAGGTGCTTAATAAAGATACCGGTGAACTTATCCGGGAAGTGCCCCCGGAGAAGACACTCGATCTGGTTGCCAAGATGATGGAAATCGCCGGAATTCTCATTGATGAACGTGTCTAGGAAGGAGTTGAAGACTCAGACATGACTATGCGTATTAACGGATTATCTTCAGGCATGGACATCGACAGTATTGTCAAAGAGCTCATGACTGCCAAACGGCAGCCGCTGACCAAGCTCAATCAGTCTAAGACTCTGCTGGAATGGACACGGGACAGCTACCGGGAGATTAACAGCAAGCTGGTAGACTTCAAGATGAACAAGCTGTCCAACTGGAACAAGACCTCCCAAATGAACACCCAGCAAGCCGCCGTCACCGGCAATACGACAGCAGTGAAGGCGGAGGCCTCTGCCAGCGCCACGAATGTCGATATGACCGTAACGGTGAACAAGCTGGCGACGCGTTCCAGCGCCGAATCGGATGCGCTTATGAGCAGTTCCACTGGCAAGAAGGCTACCGGTGCCACCCTGCTCTCTGACCTTGCGCATAGCGGAACGGTCACCCTTCCAAGCAAAGTTACGATTAACAACGTGGAGATTGGAATCAGCAGCACCGATACTCTCTCCACATTCATTAACAAAATCAATGGCAGTGATACCAAGGTGAGAGCCAGCTTCGACGAAATAAGCGGCAAGCTTTCTCTGACTTCCACCCTGGACGGCTCCAACACCTATCTTCAAGCCAATCAAATGGACAGCTCTCTGAAGAGTCTGTTGAATCTCTCCACCTTTAAGGACGCCCAGAACGCAGAGGTCGTTATCAAATCCAGCAAGCAGGGCGCCAACGAAAACGGAGTGACCTATACGCCTTCCTCTAACTCGCTGCTGGTCAACGGCGTCCAGCTGACGCTGCTGCAAGAGTCGAAGGCGGCGACGGGAACGGCGGTGCCTTCGAACATCAGCCTGACTACCAATACAGACAAAGCGGTAGAGACCATTAAATCCTTTGTCGAGACCTATAATTCGCTGGTCAGCTCCATGACGACCAAAGTCGAAGAAGCGAAATACCGGGATTTTGCCCCGCTTACAGATGAACAGAAATCGGCCATGAAAGAAGCCGATATTACGTTATGGGAGTCCAAGGCCAAGAGCGGCCTCCTCAAGAATGACGATATTCTCAAGACGGCCATTTCCAATCTTAGAGCGGTTGTCTCCAATCAGATGGGCGGTCTGAGCGACCTCGGCATAACGACCGGCCAGTACTATGAAGGCGGAAAGCTGTACCTCAATGAGTCTAAACTCAAAGAAGCGCTGACAGCCAACCCGCAGAAGGTGACCGATCTGTTCCAGGGAACGGCGGGAAGTGTGAAGGGCGGCATCTTTACTCAATTGTCGACAGCGGTGGATAAAGCTCTGGATAATATCGCCGCGAAGGCGGGGACGTCCAAGTTTACGACGGATTTGACAACCACCTACAAGACCGAGAGCGTCATGGGGCGGATGCTCAAAGACTATAACTCCCGCATTGACACACTGACGGACCGATTGACGGATATGGAAACGCAGTACTACAAGCAGTTTACCGCCATGGAATCCGCAATGAATAAATACAATTCACAGTCCAGCAGTTTATCCAGCTTTATTTCGGGCTGAGATTGAGCATAACTTAGAGGGTGAAAACAACAATGGTAACTTCTCCATATGAAAAATACCGGCAGTCGTCGGTAAATACCTCCACGCCGTCACAATTGCTGATTATGCTTTTCGATGGAGCGATTCGATTTACCAGAGCCGGCGTTGAAGGCCTCAATGAATCCAATATTATCAAAACGAATCAGAATCTCGTAAAAGCACAAGCCATTCTCAGTGAACTGATGACCTCTTTGAATCCGGGGTATGAAATTTCCAAAAGTTTGTACAGCCTTTACGAGTACATCAAGCATTTGCTGATTCAGGCCAACATCAAGAAGGAGATTGCTCCGGCCGAAGAAGCGCTGGGTTATTTGACCGAGCTGCGGACAACCTGGATGGAAGCTTCCAAGCAATCGATGATGCAGGAACAGCACCATGGCTAATCGTGTCGATAGACTGGAAGAATTAACTCTGAATCTGCTTGGAACGCTCTCCCGGGCAGGATACGAAGAGATGGCTTCCTTCGTGGAGCAGCGCGAAGAGATCGCTCAGGAATTAACGGCGTCTTTTGAACAGCGGCTGCCGGATTCCGAAGAGGAAGAGAAACTAAGAGAACTGCTGGCCTATGACAACCTGATCAGCAGCCGGATGCGGGAATTGGCTGCGGAAGCCTCGCAGTGGCTGCTCCAGCGCAATCAGTCCAAACGGCAGCGCACGGCCTATGAATTCTCCTATGCGCCGGACAGCATGATGTTGGACCGGCGGAAATAAAGGCGGGTATCTACCTGACGGATAAAGGCTTCGTGAGCCCTTAGACGTCAGGTTTCTTTTTTGCTATATGCATTATATTATTCTGATATACTGAATTTAAAATTAACACTAAGTAGGGGATATCTTTGAGAAAAAGTATAAAGAGCCAACTCATACAAATATGGGTGACGTTCATGGAAGGCCTAGATTATATCAAAGCGGCTGATCTTCAAAATGCGCGAGTTGTTCTGGAGGATTGTCTTTATGTAGTCGATGCCGTTAGAGATAGTTTGAGCAGTCAATTAACTAAAGAACAGGCAGAAACATATAGACCGATATTGATTCAAATGGAAGAAAGTCTCCACCAGCTCTGGGAACAGAAGCAGCACAATGAAAGGGCGCTGCCTGATCTGTTGAAGCAGATAACTTGGCAGGTTCAAAATCTGCAGCAGCACATTGAGCAAGAACCTCTGCATTACGAGATTGTTTTCCTTCCGTACAAAGCATCTATGTGGGATGCTATGGAGAGTGTCTGGAGAGCCGCAGAGAAGGATCCCTCTTGTATTTGTCGGGTTATACCCATTCCGTATTATGACCGGAATCCGGACGGAAGCCTGGCTCAATTCTATTATGAAGGAGATTTATTCCCAGAGGAGGTCACAATTACCCATTATCTAGAATATAATCTAGCAGAACACCGTCCTGATATTATCTATATCAGTAACCCTTATGATGGGCATAACTTCATCACAACTGTTTATCCTCCCTACTATTCGCATGAATTGAAATCGTATACTGACTTGCTTGTTTATATTCCCTATTTCTTTACGGGCGGGAGTTTTCCAGAGGCCCAGCTTAACCTGCCCTCCTATCAGCATGTGGATTATATTATTGTACAATCCGAACAGGCCATGAATAGTTTTACGGACCCGGTAATTCGTGCCAAGCTTTTGCCCCTAGGTTCACCCAAAGCGGACCAGATTCTCCGTTACGAGGCTAGTCCGCCTCCCATTCCGCATGAATGGAAGGAACGAATCGGCTCAAGAAAAGTCGTATTCTATAACACTAGTATATCCAGTCTTTTGGAGTTTGGAGAGAAGGCGCTGAGTAAGATTCTTTATACAATGCAAGGTTTCGCTGGCCGTGATGATCTTGTACTCTTATGGCGACCGCATCCCCTATCCAAGTCTACTCTCCAGAGCATGCGTCCCGAATTGGCCGAAACGTACACGAAAATTGAAACTATGTTCTTAGAAAAGAACCTAGGCATTCTGGATACAACACCCAATGTGGAGGCTTCGATAGCAATTTCGGATGCGTATATCGGGGAAGGCTCGTCTTCTATTGTTCATATGTTCGGAATAACCGGTAAACCCACCTTTATAACATATGCCAACATTGAAGTACCTCTCCTGTTAGAGGAAGAAAAAAGAGCTGCCCAGTTCGTGGACTTTTTCGCGGAAGAAGATAAGTTATGGTTCGTAGACGGATTATATCAAGCTTTGTGCCAGATAGACTTGAGAGACGGCAGGATCACTGTAGTGGAACATATGGTAGAAAGAGGCGCCGGGCTATATCCCTTTGTCAGTGTATATAAAGCCGGAGATCAATTAATAATCAGCCCGTTTAATGCCAAGCAAATCGTTCAGTATCATCTGGGAGATCGGTCAAGGGCTAACTATCGACTGGATAATGCCCGGGAACGGCATAATTTTGACGAGATTATTTCCTACGGAAATCAGATATTTTTGAAGCCGGTTACTTATCCGGGAATCCTATCTATGAATTCAAACGGGCTATTCACCGAGCATCCTATTCCTTGTAATAAGTCTGATGAGACTGAAATGAAATGGGGCAAGGGAACGTGTCTTGTTGGAGAAACTTTGTTTATTCCTTGTATGACATCCAATCAGGTGCTGGCCTTTAATCTTAGCACTTTCAATATGACGATCCATACCGTTGGATCCGACACTTATACCTACTTTGGTATAGAGTATGATGGCGAAGCATTCTGGATAATTCCATATGAAGGTAAGTCTTTAATTAAATGGAATGAAGCGACGGGAGAGACCCGAGAGTATAGCGCCTATCCTGAAGGATTTGAGGGAAATAACCATCTCTTTAGTGGTCTGGTCTACTGCGGCGATTATTTACTGGCATTTCCGCGAACTGCAAATATGATCATTAAAATTAATACTGCTACCGGTCAAATGAGCAAGGTGGAGTGGGAGTTGCCTTATACGGAAGGCAGTCGTCAATCGGCTTTATATGATTATCCGAATCATTACTTTTTTGCAAAAAGAGTGAGTGATCGAAAAATAGCGGCGCTATCCGCATATAATAACAGCCTGGTTGTCTATGATATCGTGACCGATGAGGTTGTGGTTATCCCCTGCCGGTTTGAAAACAATGATGTTTCTTCACTTGCTGGTCATGCAATTGAGCTCTCTTTTGGTAAAGAAGAGGGAGGGCTTCCCTATTGCTGCGCGGAAGATGGTAAGCTAAAACGGATGGAGTTCTTCTTGGATTATTTATCGGTTTCACAGCACGACAGGCTTGAGCAGAAGCAGGCATATGAAGGAATTCTGAACCATCTGGATGGAACAGCAGGATTCCACATCCATCAAGCTTGTTTAAAGAGACGAGTGGGGAAGGAATGAATCCGGTTAAGCTTTGCGGGAAAGCTGGGGTAACGATTTACGCTTCGACCGGAAGAGCCGGCTATGGCGTTCCTGACCGGATGTCGTCACTGCACTTTTATAAAGCGTACCCCGGCAGCCAGATTATACTAAGAGATGTTCGGTATTTGTTTAATGTCGCTACTTATTCCTTGGAAGTAAATCCGAAATATATATACACGTACGATTATGAGCCGGAGTGCAGTTGGACGACGTATAATGGAGATTTGAACGGGAACACCTACCGGCAGGAGAATTATGTGTTTGAACAGGAATGCTACTTCCGTCTTTGCTTTAAGCGAACGGACGGTGGTGCTTTTACCTCTGAAGACGAGGGACGCTTCGGAATGATTGTGGACTTTGAACAAGGGGAGGCCTCCTTTTCTGATAAACCCTTTTTCAGAGAAGAAGCCTGCAAGACGGCCGCTTCCCTATTGGAGCAAGCAGCTGCAGACGCGGTGATGCTGGCAGTTGTAACGGACAGTCACTATACTGTGAACGGAACATGGGATGATACCGCCAGCAATATAGCGATGGTCCATAACATGGCGGCTTTTCACGGGATTGTTCATCTTGGGGATTTGACAGATGGAATGCTCCCGGCTGAACTAACCCGTGACTACGCGGAAATGGTGATGCAGGATCTGATAGCCAATCAAGTACCTCTTTATGTGGTGCCGGGCAATCATGATTCTAATTATTTTATGGGAAATCCTGAGCCCTTTGAAGTGAAAGCGCAAGCCGATATCTATCTGTCTTATACGGACCGCTACACTGTTCGGGAAGGCAAACTTCCAAATTATTATTTTGATTATCCAGAATCGAAATTGCGCTGTTTTGTTTTGCATTCTTTTGATTACCGGGAGGATGTCCGGTACGGGTATGCGGAAGAAACCCTGGATTGGCTCAGTCAGTCACTCCAGTGTACAGAGACTGGCTATTCCATATTGCTCTTCAGCCATGTTCCACCGTTGGCGAATCTGCATTACTGGAGTAATGAAATCCGCAACGGTGAGGCGTTGATTTCTCTGCTAGAAGACTATCAGCGAGAGAGCAGCAATGAGATTCTGGGACTTGTTCACGGTCATAATCATGCCGATGCTGTAGATCTGGAACGGGACTTTCCGATCATTTCCATCGGCTGCTCCAAACTGGAGTATTTTACAGACAAGAAGCCGAAAGGTTCTTATACGCCTCCAAGACAGCGTGGGACGGTGTCCCAAGACCTGTGGGATGCAGTGAGAATAACGCCGTCACAGTCGCGAATAGACCTGATTCGTTTCGGAGCGGGAGAGGATCGTATAGTATATCGCGATTTAAATGGAGTGTGGCGTGCTACATCGCCAAATACAGGAGGAGCCCGTGATTCAGATTGATAAAGAGGCTTTGAGGCGAATACAGCTTATCCAGCTCGAGATGCTGATCGAGGTTGACCGGATCTGCCGCATCTGCGGTATCCGCTATCAAATTATTGCAGGCACCATGCTGGGAGCCATTCGTCATGGTGGATATATTCCTTGGGATGATGACGCTGATGTAGCCCTGCTTCGCTCAGAATACGAGAAGTTTCGGAAAGCCTGTCTGACAGAGTTGGACACGAGCCGTTTCTACTTCCAGGACCACCGGAATACACCCGGCTACCGTTGGGGCTACGGCAAGCTGCGGCGGAAGGACAGTTTGTTTCTCCGAGAATATCAGGAGCATATGCCCTATGAACAAGGGATTTTTATTGATATTTTTCCGCTTGACGGGACGCCGGATATGTATCCCGTACGTGTTCTTCACAATCTGAAATGTTTCTGTGTACGGAAGACTCTTTGGTCGGCGGTGGGGAGGTTCTCAGAGCCCAAACTTTTCGTGCGCTTGCTCTACCGCTTTCTCTCTGGTATTCCGGAAGAATGGGCACTCCGCCGCTACGAGAAGCTGATCGTGCGCAGCAATCGGAAACGAACGACCCATGTCCGTATCCTTATGTTTCCTACACCTAACCGAACTTACGGTTACAAGCGGAGTTGGTACGAGAACAGTACGCCGGTTATGTTTGAAAATCATATGTTCCAAGGTATTCAAGCCTATGAGGAATACTTAACATTTAAGTTTGGTGATTATATGATACTGCCGCCGGAGTCAAAGCGGAAAGTACATCCGGTATCGGCGCTAGTGGTTCCGAAAGGAGAGAAATAGAGGAATAATGAGAACCCATCTGGATGGTGCTATACGCATTGGAATTATAGGAAGTGGTCGGATCGCCGAACGATTTATTTCGGAGGCGCAGCAGGTACAGGGAATTGAGGTTGTCGGTGTCTATAACCCGCGATTCCCGGCTGCCCGTGAGTTTGCCGATCGGCATCATTTGGAAATAGCTGCCGAGAGTGAAGAGATGCTCTACAAAGGGGTAGATGCCGTATATATTGCTTCTCCACATGAAACGCATTTTTACTATATTATGAATGCTCTGGTCAAAGGCAAGCATGTCTGGTGCGAGAAGCCAATGGTACTGGATAAACAGGAGGCGGAGAAAGCCTTTGCTTGCGCCAAGCATCAGGGCTTGGTATTAATGGAGGCCATCAAGACTGCATATTGCCCCGGATTTCTTAAGGTATTGGAAGTGCTGGATAGCGGCAGGATCGGGCTTATCCGAGATGTGGAAGGAACATTTACGAAACTCTCACCCCCTGGAGAACACTGGAGAGAACTTTCGCCTTCGCCATGGGCCGGAAGTTTTACGGAATTGGGCAGTTACCCGCTCATGGCCGTCCTGAGCATCTTAGGAGACCAATATGAGTCGCTGCGCTTTGAACACATCCCCGGCCAACATGGACTGGATTTGTATACAAAAGCGTATTTTCGCTATACAGACAGTCTGGCTACCGTTAAAGTTGGGCTTGGAGTCAAGTCAGAAGGCACGCTCGTAGTCAGCGGAAGCAAGGGCTATCTCAAGGTAGTCGCTCCGTGGTGGAAGACCGATGCATTCTCGCTCTATTATGAAGATGCCACCTCTCGCGATGACTTTGAAGAGGAGTTCGCCGGTGAAGGCTTAAGATATGGACTGAGCTGGTTTGCGGCAGCAATTCAGGGGAGTCAGGAGGCTGTCCGGTTGTTGCCATCTAAAGTATCCATCGGGATAGCTGCTATTATGGCCGCATTTTTGAAAGAGAGAAATGGTGGTAGAAGAGGTGTTGGAAGAACTAATGGATAAAATTAATATTTTGCAATTCCCCATCGCTAACACTTCCGGCGGTATTACCAACTATGTACTGAATAATTGGAGACATATTGATAGGGATCGGTTTCACTTTGATTTTGCAACGTTCAGCAAGAAGAAGCTCGACTTTGAAGAGACATTGACAAGCCAAGGCTGTAAAGTGCACTATCTGTCCTGCTATGCTGAAGAGAACGAGGAGAGGTTCATTGAAGAGATGAATCACATTTTGGAAGAGGGCTACGATGTTATACATCTCCATACCTCCTATTGGAAAAGCTTTCTGGCAGAGAAACTTGCCCTCCGCCATCGGGTTCCTCGGATCATCGTGCATGCGCACAGCACCATGGTAGATAAGGCAGACGAGAAGGAACGACTGATAGCCATCAGGCACCATCAGGAGCAGAAGAAATTATTTCACAGGGGGCTGGCGACCGATTATTGGGCCTGCTCGGAAGCGGCAGCGGACTGGTTGTTTGGTGAGCAGATTCCCAGAGAGCGGATTATCCTTATGAGGAATGCAATTGATGTTAGAAAGTTTGCCTTTAACCTTGTGCTTCGCCGAAATTATCGACAACGTTTGGGACTCAACGATTGCTTGGTACTGGGACATGTCGGAAGGTTTGTTCACACCAAAAATCACGAATTTTTAATTGAGGTCTTTCGAAGGGTGGTATCTGTATACCCGCAAGCGAGACTCGTCCTGGCCGGTGTCGGGCCGATGGAGGAGCAGATTCGACAGCAAGTCAATGATTTTGGATTGGGCTCAAGTGTCATCTTTCTTGGCGCAAGAGAAGATGTTCATGGAATTATGCAGGCAATGGATCTTTTTTTGTTGCCTTCGCATTTTGAGGGATTGGGTATTGTGCTGATTGAGGCCCAGGCGGCTGGATTACATTGTTTGGCCAGCGATAAGGTTCCCTATGAAGCCAAGATTACCGGAAATCTTGACTTTCTGCCTCTAAAAGAGGAGGCTTGGTACGCTTGGGTTAAACAGAACGCCGAGAAATACCATAGGGGCCAGACCGAGGAGCCTATCACGGCGGCCGGGTATAATATCGTATCGGAAATCAAACGGCTGGAGGAAGGATATGGACGTAGTTAACCCCTATAAAGTTTCGGTTATTATTCCGATTTATAATATGGAGAGTTATCTGGAGGAGTGCTTGGATAGTGTTGTGAACCAGACGTTGGCGCCCATTCAAATTGTTGCGGTTAACGATGGCTCCACAGACAGATCCTTAATAATTTTGGAACGCTATGCCACCCTATATCCAAACATTTTTATCATTAATCAAAAGAACCAAGGGGTGTCTAAAGCACGAAATCGCGCTCTTGAGGCATCGACTGCCGAATATATTGCCTTTATGGACCCAGACGACTACTATCCCGATAATCAAGTGTTAGAGCGCTTATTTAACAAGGCTGTAGAGCATAAAGCGGAGATTTGTGCAGGATCTTACTGCTATTGGGTGAACGATCACAGACTTACCGATTTCTCAGGCCCCTTCTCAGCACTCACTTTTCCATTTGAGGGCATGATCACCTTTTCAGAGTACCAATTTCCTTATGGGTTTCAAAGATTTATGTATAAAAGAGATCTTCTGGTACGTAATGGGTTATTGTTTCCGCTGTATGAGAGATGTGAAGACTTACCCTTTTCTACTCAGGCCTTAGTCCTCGCTGAACAATTTTACGCGATACCCGAATTCGTATACTGCTATCGTGTTAGACATAAATATACCACTTTAAACCTGCGTAAGACTACAGATTGCGCCCGCGGTGCCCTGGATTTGATCCGGGTGGCTGAACAGGAAGGACTTTGCCACCTATATAATTTAGCTGTCCGTATCTTTTATGACGACTTGTATCGGGCTTTTTATAAGTTCATTCAGAAGCAGCTACCCAAAACTCATGAGCTTCATGAACTTCTCAATGAAATCGATCAGTCCATCCATTTCGATTGGCTGACTGAAGAGAACCAAGACTACTATAACCGCTATCCATTAAAACCGCATCAGATCAAACAATACGCAGCAAAGATGCCTGAAATCCAAGAGAAATTGGTTAAGCGATTGCGGGAGAACCAGCCGGTCATTATATACGGTGCAGGTGTTATGGGGGAAAAGGCAGCAGCATTCCTTAAAGGGTATCCAGAAGTTGAAGTAATTGGTGCAGCAGTAACTAAACTTGGCAGCGGCAAACGATATATCACAACTATTCCGGTTAAACAAATTGAAGATTATCTTTATTTGAAAGAAAAGGCTACAGTACTTATTGCTACGTTTTCCAATCTGCACAACGAGATTAAGCTCCATCTAGAGTATTTGGGGTTCCAGCACCAGATATATTTGAATTCCTTGGAGTTTCAATTATTTGGAATCGACCGAAATAGCGTAATTCAGGTTTAACTATTTTGAAGTTTGGAGAGAGAATATGATCCTTGAGCCTCCTAAAGTTTCTGTTGTGATTCCTGTTTATAATGTAGAGAGATACCTGGACGAGTGCCTGCAAAGTGTGATAGGGCAAACGCTGACGGATATTGAAGTGATATGTATTAATGACGCTTCGACCGACAACTCTATGGATATATTAGAGAAATTCCGGACCAATGATAAACGTATTCAAATTATAACTCATCCCCGTAATAGGGGACTATCCTCTGCCCGAAACACAGGACTTAGCAGAGCCTCTGGGAAATACATTTATTTTCTGGATTCTGACGACTATATCGTCCCTGAAGCTATGGAAGAATTATTCAATAAAGCCGAAAGTGGTGTCTTGGATGCAGTCTTCTTTGAAGCAGAGCTTCTTTATGAAGATGACCAGCTAAAGACCCAATTTATCGGTTATAAAGAGGAGTTTCGTCACTCTTATGAGAGAGTTATGTCAGGCAGTGAGTTGTTTCCGTTGCTAGTTTATCGCGGAGAGTGGTTTGGCTCTGTATGTCGGCAGTTCTGGAACAGAGAATTTTTAATAACTCGTTCGTTTGATTTTTATGAAAATATTATTCATGAAGATGAATTGTTTTCTTTCCTTACTCTTTTGTCCGCTGAGCGGGTGGAATGCGTTCACAAGAAATATTTCGTACGGCGCCTTCGTCAGAAATCGATAATGACCAGCGGCGCGACAAAAAGGAACTTTATTGGATTGTTTATAACAATTTGCGAGATGCTAGATTACTGGAAGGGCCAAGAAATAGATGAAACCCTTGATGCTGCGATTGCCCGGCATATCTTCAATCTCTACACCCGTCTTCATGTTCGGTATGCCCAGATAAAAGGGGAAGTCCACTTAAACGACTTTCAGGAAGTTGGTTCTGGTTCTCTTCCAGGACATTTGTTCCAACTTTATATGAATACGAAGAGGAGACGTGAACTTGATATATCGGAAATTTATTCCATAAGTAAATATCCGAAGGTAGTTATATATGGAGCCGGAGTAGTCGGCAGACAGATACTTGAGGTTTTAGATAAGCAACAAATTGGAATCAATGGATTTATGGTTAGCGAGAAGCAACATAATCCCGAATTTGTCTTGGGCCATCGTGTATACTCGATTGAAGAATTGCATCCTTACCGCCAAGAGACACTGATTCTACTGGCAGCGACTCCCAAGTATTTGGTCAGTATGCGGGAGAAACTTGAGGAGTTTGGGTTTGAGCATTACATGGATCTAGATCCATACTAAACCGATATTATCGGAGGAAGACATGCCGAAGTTAACACCCCCTATATCTGTTATCATACCGATCTATAACGTGGAGCGTTATTTAGAAGAATGTTTGAATAGTGTGCTGGACCAGACTCTCCCGGGTATCGAGATTATATGTATCAATGATGGTTCTACGGATGGCTCACTGGAAATATTGCAGAAATATGAGGCTCGTTATTCACATTTGGTCACTATAAGCCAATCTAACCAGGGGGTTGCGGCTGCCCGCAATCGCGGATTACTTATGGCCAGTGGAGAGTATGTAGCATTTATGGATCCCGATGATTATTACCCTGACAATGATATTTTAGAATGTCTTTACACAAATGCGATCAATCATAATGCTTTAATTTGTGGAGGATCGTTCAGCCTATTAGACAATGGGAATATAATTGAAAACTTTCAGAGTTGGTACCAAGATTATCGTTTTAAAAGTGACGGAATGATTGCGTTTGAGGATTATCAGTTTCCATATGGCTTTACCCGTTTTTTGTATCAACTTGAGTTTTTACGCAACCATAGTATTTCGTTCCCTACTTATAATTACTTTGAGGATCCTCCCTTCTTTGTCAAGGCCGCGATTCAAGCTAAACAATTTTATGCTCTATCGAAAGTTACTTATCGGTATAGACAAGGACATAAGAATCCAGCTATACCGACTCATAAATGGGGCGATTTTGCAGCTGGTCTACTTGACCTGCTAACTTTATCAAAAAAACATAATTTATATAAATTACACAACATAGTGGTCAAAATTGTATATTTAGATTTATTCAGACCCTTTTACAAGCAGGTTGCAACAGGGCGGAATTCTAGTGGGATGTTGTTAGAGGAAATCGAACAAGCTATTAATATGGAATGGTTAACAGAGGAACAAAGGTTAATGGCTGATCGCTTTCCCCTAAAACACGCCCATCTTGAAATCTTTGCAAAGGAAAATATAGAATTGCAGAAAAAATTTAATAGGTTTTTACAAGGCGGAAATCCAATTATTATTTATGGTGCTGGCTGTATAGGCCAAAAAGTAGCGATGTATATTCAAGAAATTCAGCATGTGCATCTTGTAGGGTATGCGGTAACCTCTGCTGTTGGGAACCCTAGAGAAATTGAGGGGATAACTGTAAGAGAAATTAGAGACCTGGCAGAGCTTTGCCCTACTGCTTCTGTCGTCTTGGCTACAACGGACAGTTTCCAGAATGAAATAATGGCAACTCTTGACACGTTGGGTTTTCAACAAATTTGGCCCATTGAGTACCGACGCTTTCAGTTATTTAATACTTCAAAGGAGAACTAGGATGAAATCCATTAGTGTCATTATCCCTGTCCATAATTCAGAACGATATCTGCGGGAATGCCTTGACAGTATAAGCCTTCAAGCGCTGCCTGACATGGAGTTTCTATGTATTGAGGATTCTAGTACAGATCAAACCCGGGAAATCATCAAGGAATATAAAGCAAAAGATGGACGTTTTTGTATGATTATCGATCCGGATAGCAGCTATGGACACAAAATTAATCGTGGAATTGAAGAGGCGTCGGGAAAATACATCGGGATCGTAGAATCTGATGACAAGGTCGACCAGGATATGTTCGCAACGCTTTTTCGGTATGCCGAAGATAATAAAGCCGACTATGTTAAGTCTGATTTCAAGCCGTTTGTTACCGAACGTAAAAGGGATATTCACCTTCAACTGCACATTGTGAACACCCCGTCTTTCTACAAGACTATATTAGATATATCCGCTGATCCGCTTTTTATAGTCAACGTTGATATTGCCATTTGGACCGGAATATACAATAAAAGTTTCCTTCAAAGAAATCAGATTAGATTAACAGAATCACCGGGGGCTTCCTATCAGGATACCGGCTTTTTCTTTTTTACTTCTCTGTATGCACAGAGAGCGTACTTCCTGGATGAAGCCTTCTATTGGTATCGTACAGACAATGCGGCATCCTCTACCAAGGACCTTAATAAGGCTTTTGCTATTATAGAGGAATTTAAACAGATCAGAGAGCAACTTCCCGAAGAATTGAACCAAGTGGCTAAAGTGCTTTCTGCGCTTGCGGTTAGAAAATATATCGCATATGAATGGAATCTCAGCAGATTGGAGGGGGAACTGCAAGAGGCGTTTCTCGAAGAAATTCGGGAAGAACTGATGCGTGACTGGAATGATTCTAATCTGGATATGAGTCTGCTTCCTGCTGATCTGAAAACCTTTTATGATTTGGTGGTTGCCGATGAAAAAGAGGCTTTGCTTAATTATAATGAGCGAAATAGAAAAGAAAAAACTCGCTCCCAAGAAATTGCGACTATTTTAAAGTCTAATAAAGATGTTGTTTTATTCGGCGCAGGAAATGTAGGGCGATATTTCATTCTGCTTGCGAAGACTCTGCAATTTCCTCATATACTAGCACTCTGCGATAATAATTCGAAACTTTGGAACACTGAGATTGAGGGGTATTCTGTGATTTCGCCAGCAGAGGCAGTAGCCCGCTATTCTAAAGCCGATTTTGTCGTAGCGGCGTTTAAACATACGGATGAAATGTCTGATCAGTTGGCGGGATTTGGTGTACCTAGTAATCGAGTAAGTATCTGTAATGCTTACGCTAATATTTATTATATTCTGGACTACATTAAAAGTTAGTTAACGTTTTGGAACAGGAGCGTATGATATATGGCCACGCTGCACAGAACCACGAAGGCAGATGTTTCTGCTGCAAACCCGACTGATCGCGATATACGCGCTTATCTGGAACAGTATCCTGCGGGCCGGTTTGATGAAGTGCTTCGCCAAGATTCCAGATGGGAAGTATTTTATCACCTGAGTGATATGAGAACATCGATTCTGAATTGGTATAAATTTGATGCAGAGGCGGAGGTTCTGGAGATTGGCGGCGAGTTCGGGGCACTCAGTGGTATGCTCTGTGAACGATGCGCACATGTAACAACTGTAGAGGAATCCTTGTTCCGGGCGGAAGCGATCTGTCAGCGTCATGCGAACCGCAGTAACCTGGATGTCTATGCAGGACATGTGATGGAACTGGAATTAGATCGATCCTTCGATTATATCGTACTGGTGGGAATGCTTGAGCAAGTGGGCGGCGGGTCCACGAGCCTGAATCCTTATATAGACTATCTGAGCAGACTTCTGCCCTTACTCAAGCCTCAGGGTAAAATTCTGCTGGCCGTAGAGAATCGCTACGGTCTTCGTTATTTTGCCGGTGCACCCGAACCGCATACCGGCAGGCCTTTTGACGGGGTGAATCATTATCCGAAGGGAACGAAGGGGTATTCCTTCAGCCGCCAGGAAGTGAAAGAAATCTTGAAGCTTGCGGGCTTAACCTATCATCAATTTTATTATCCGCTGCCAGATTACAAGCTGACGCAACTGGTATATTCCGAATCCTTTTTGCCGGAGAAGAATCTCCAGGAACGTCTGATCCCCTACTATCCTAATGCTGAATCGCTCGTAGCGTATGAACTGGACCTATACAATGATGTGATTGATAATGGTGTATTCGAGTTTTTTGCCAACTCCTTTCTCGTGGAGGCTTCTTTGAGTAAGAACTTAAGCCCAGTCATCTATTCGGCAATTTCAGGAGACCGGGACAGAGGGCGTGCCTTCGCCACAACCATTTATCGGAATAACCAGGTGAAGAAGACACCGTTATATCCCGAAGGTAGGCCAAGTATGGTGCAATTGTATAAGAATATGCTCGACCTCCGGAGTCATGGATTGGAGATTGTTCGACATAGTCTGGAGCGCATGTCCTTAGTCATGCCTTATATGTCTGCTCCGACACTGTCCAAATACTTGAAAGAGATCGTCTCTAGAGATTCTGCTGAATTCATTCGGCTCTTCGATCAACTCTATGGTTTGATTTTAATTTCTTCTGAACAAGTCTCCTCGGAACAAAGCGCATTCCGACCGGAGGGTGGAGACCAGGTGGACTTTGGCCCTGTGCTGCGCCGGGCTTATTTGGAATTGATTCCTTTGAACAGCTTTTATGAGAGCGGTCGAATTATTTTTTTTGATCAGGAATTTGTTGAAGAGAATTATCCGGCCCGTTATGTGTTGTTTCGGGCGCTTCATTATATGTATGCCTTTGCTCCAGATGCTGAATATGCGGTTCCATTGAACGGCCTGAAAGAACGATACGGACTTAAGGAGGCATGGAGTTTTTTTCTGGAGGAAGAAGGCCGGTTTCTATCTAATGTACGAAGACATGATCAGCATGAGCATTTCTACAGATGGACCCGGATCGATTACGAACGAATCTTGCGTAATACAGAAGAAATAGGGTCACCGAAGGGGGGAAATGAACCAGCCCCTGTTACCGATAAGATAAGAAAAGTACGCAGTGTGCAGCTGAAGTTGCTATCCAGCCTTCTGGAAGTCTGCGAGAAGCATGATTTGCGGGTATATGCCATCTACGGAACCCTTCTCGGAGCGGTTCGACATCAGGGCTATATTCCTTGGGATGACGATATCGATATGGCCATGCCCCGGGCGGATTATGATCGTCTGAAAGCTATCGCCGCTTCTGAATTTCCCGATTCGTATGTTTTGCAGACACCGGAAGAAAGTGTAGATAGCTTCTATGGAGGATTCATGCGGTTGCGTGACAGCAAAACTACAGGTATTAGCCGGATCGATCTGGGCCGGAGAGGTCATCAGGGTATCTGGATTGACATCCTGCCGATGGATAGCTGTACCCGAAATCCGCAGAAACTGAAAAAGAAGTTGCGAAGCATCCGGACCGCCCAGCGTCTGCTGTATAGCCGTGTCTACGGCCATGAATTCCGGCAGTTTCGGGACATGACGGGCTGGACCTGGAGAGGTTATCGTATGGTGGCAAGTCTGTTCTCGCACCGCCAGCTCGTCCAGAGACTGGAGCGGGCAATAACGCAATTACCGGATCCAACCTCTGACTACCTGGCGATCTTCACTCACTATAACTATTACCAACCGTTGAATCGAAGCGATTTTGAGGAAAGGGTTATGCTGGAATTCGAAGATCAGACAATTCCGGTGCCAATCGGCTATAAGCGTTGTCTGGAAATGACAATGGGTAAGGACTATATGAGCTACCCTCCGATGGAGCAGCGCAGGCCCAAGCACAAGGGAATTTATCATCCTGAAATTCCTTACCAGGAGTTTTATCGGTTATTCTTTGATTTGTTTGGAGGCAGTGATGGTAAGCAGCTGGTGATTTTTGGCGCGGGCCTTATGTTCGAACATTACATGGACAAACATGGGGAAAAGCACCGGCCGGATTTTCTCATAGATAATGATTCGGCCAAGTGGGGGACTTGCCGACAAGAAATACCGGTATGCTCTCCGCAGAAGCTTGCTGATATTGCAACTGACAACCTCCATCTGATTATTTGCAGTGTGCATTACCGGGCCATCGAGAAGCAGCTCCAGGAGATGGGAATCCAGGATTATCGGGTCTATGTCCAGGATGTGGATTGGATTACCAGAGATGAAGAAGGGGAAAGTCGGTGAGTCTGCTATGATCGTTAACTTGTCTGTAGCGATTGATGAAATTACGGAAGGTATATCTGAATATTTGATTGATATAGAAGAGGGAGGTCCCGGATTTCCGCTTGCAACCATCGGGAGATACAGCTACATCAGCAGAGATGGAGACCGGCCTGGAACGATCTCGTCAGGTCTCAAGTGGAGAATTCCCGCTGGTTGGATTGCCCATAATCTGCAAATTGGACAATTCACCTCTATTGCGTACGGTTCCAACTTCACGTTGGGTATGGCGCATAACTATGCCAATTTATCTACCGGAGTATCCCGTTTATTTGGAAGACAGGATGCTGTCTCGAATTTCTCGGAACTATGCAGATGCAAGGGGCAAATTCTAATTCAAAATGATGTTTGGATTGGTCATGATGTGACTGTTATGCCTGGCGTAACGATTCACAATGGCGCCGTCGTTGCAGCTAATTCTCATGTAGTCAATGACGTTCCGCCGTATGCTATCGTTGGTGGCAACCCTGCCCGGATCATCCGGTATCGATTTAGCGAAGACATCATTAAGAAGCTCCAGACCATTCAGTGGTGGAATTGGGATGATCGGAAAATTTCAGAGAACAGCGCTTTTTTTACAGATACGAACGTAGAACGCTTCTGCGAGCTCTTCTATGAGGAGGGGCTGAAAAAGAAAAGCCATGTCCCTGATATCCCCCTTCCGCAAGGTGAACTGAAGTACGTATTTTTTGGGGATTTTGCAGAACCCTTTAGTCTGTGGCAACGAATCATTAAAGAATTCGTTCATACGTTTAGGACCGATCAAGAACGGATGCTGATTATCCTAGTTGAGGAGCAGTTCGCAGCTGCATCGCCTCAGATTCTCTCCTTGTTGGCGACGTATATCGACAAGTTAATCCAAATGGAGAAAGCGACGTGCTCGGTGCAAACCTGCCTCTGCCCGGAAGAGCAGGAACGGGCGGTATTTCGAAAGGCAGACTATTGGATTACGAACCGGACGAAGAAAACCATCCTTCATTCGGAGTATGCTTATGAGAATGGAGTCAAGATGATCTCCGGCGTGGATTGCCCGGTATTCTAACAAGGAGGTACAACCATGAAACCGTACAAGACAGGGTATGTGCCCGGTGTATTTGACTTATTCCATGTTGGTCATTTAAATCTTCTTCACCAGTGCAAGGAGCTTAGCGAGTATTTGATCGCCGGTGTGCTGACGGATGAATTGGTCCTTCATTTTAAAGGAAGAGCACCATACATTCCATTCGAGGAACGTCTGGCCATTGTCGAGTCTATCAAGTATGTCGATCGGGCGGTTGCGGTATCTTATCACAACACGGTAAAGTGGGATGCCTGGCAGTTGTATCGCTACGACTGTCACTTTTCAGGCGATGACCATAAGGACGATTGGCAAGAGGAGCATGCCCAGTTACGTGAGGTTGGCTCGGATATGATCTTCTTTCCTTACACCCAAGGGACGAGTTCCACTCAGATCAAGAAATTGATTGACCAATCCCTGATTTAGCGGAGGCCCTTATGTACAGTTTTGACGTATTTGATACGCTGATCACCCGAGCTACTGCAACACCTAAGGGGATCTTCGCTCTGATGCAAGAGAAACTCCGGTATGAGAGCGAATTTGCGGATATTCCCGAATATGTTCGCAGTAATTTCTTTCTTCTTCGGAGTCATGCAGAGCAAATGGTTTGGACGATTCGGGAATCGGAATGGATAGAGGAAATCACGCTCATCCAGATTTACGATGCTTTATTGACGACCGGAAGCCTAACAGCAGAAATGGCGCTACGGTTGCAACAACTAGAACGAGCGATAGAGTATGAGTACACGCTTCCGATCCAATCACGAATAGAATGGCTGAAGACGCTTATCCGTCAGGGAGAACGGGTTATCCTAATCTCTGATATGTACCTCGACCACGAGCTTATACAAGCGATGCTGGTCAAGGCGGATCCGATCCTTGCCGATCTACCGCTCTATATTTCGTCGGATTACGGACAGGCCAAATGGACGGGCAAACTGTATAAGCGCGTCGCTGAACTGGAAAGAGTAGAGTTCAGCGAATGGACCCATTGCGGCGATAATCTGGAAGTGGATATTCAGAGGGCTGCCGAGCTGGGAATTAGAACCAAGCACCTACCTTTCAGTCCATTGACGACTTATGAACAAGCAGCGCTTGAGCGAAGCGAAGACGATGCCTATACACAATTGTCAATAGGGGCTTCCCGCTATGTTCGCGTATCCGAGCAGACTGCGGAGACGGCAAAGACCGCTGCGGCCATTGGTTCTTCCTTGGGTGGACCTATTCTGTTTTCCTATGTATGGTGGCTTCTTGAGGAGAGCTGCGATAAAGGAATCAGCCGACTGTACTTTATTGCTAGAGATGGTTACGTTCTAAAAGGCATCGCAGACCGGATTATCAGAGAGCGGCAGCTTGATATCAAGACCCATTACCTTTATGGATCTCGTCAAGCGTGGCGGATGGCTTCCTTCGGTCCGGGCAACGATGACTTATACCGGTTCATCGGCTGGTCTTATTCGCAAAATTTGCAGAGTGTCGCTGGCTTAGCAGATATATTGCAACTATCCTTTGATGAATTGGAGCCCTTCCTCCCTTTTGCAGCACGAACGGTCAAGAAGCCGTTATCGCAGATCGCCTTAGCTGAAATTGCTAAGAGATTGAACTCCAATCTGACTTTCAAAACGTTTCTGCAGAATAAACACCGTCCGAAGCGTGAGCTGGTTGCGCGTTACCTGCAGCAAGAACTGGATCTTACCAATAACCAGTTTGCCTTTGTCGATCTGTCCGGCGGAGGTTTTACACAAAGCTGCTTAGCCGTTATTATGAAGGATTTTTACCCAGAGACCATCCGTACTTTCTATCTACGAATGGACCGAATGAAGACAAGCGGTAGCTGTATCTATTACAATTTCTTGCCCAGCTATCTAGGGCCCTCGGGACTTCTGGTAGAAATGCTGTGCAGGGCTATGCATGGTCAAACTATAGGTTACAGGGAAGAAGGAGAACGCATCGTTCCGGTCCTGAATGATGCCGGAGAGGTGGATGCACTTTCGAAGCATGGATTTGTGGACTACGTGACCGGAGTAGAGAATTTCACCTCCCGGTTAGCGCATACGATTGAACAATTTGGACACCGCGGGGACCGGCTGGATATTGCAGTTTCTTATCTCAAATATGCTGCGGATACGCCAGATAATAATATTCGTGACTTCTTCGGAAAAATGCCAAATGGCGTCACAGGCCGGGAGTCGGAGCCGGTTGAGTTTGCTCCGATTTTAACTCGCCGCCAGCTTCGCCAGCTCTTTCTATACCGAACTGACGAGCCGATCGAACGTTACTATTCGGGCTCCTATCTGGATTACTCCATTATGCGGGCAAATCTAGCAGACAAGAGGCGAATTGCCTTTTATCGCCGCCAAAACGAGGCATGGTTAGGACGTCTGAACCGTTTTCTTAAGACTTGGCGAAGCGGCAAACGGTACCGCTTGGCAAGCTATTTTCCGGTAGAAGCGTTGGATGAAAGGATTGTCTTGTACGGCGCCGGAAAGATGGGACAGGAGATTAGAGATAAAATTCTGAAGTTCGGTAAAAGCCAAGTGGTGCTCTGGGCGGATCGGGATTATCTCAAATATCGGCAGATGGGCATGAATGTATCGAGTCCTGACGAAATATCGCAAATCAAGTATGATAGTATAGTAATCGGAGTGAAGGACCGCGGTCTGGCAGGAATTATCCGCAGGGACTTGGCGGACAGGGGCCTTCCGGAAGACTCGATCCGATGGGTGGAACCTTGGCCCACGTGGGAGTAGGAGGAACGACTCATGAAGGCGATATTATTAGCAGCGGGTAAGGGAACCCGAATCTCGCGTATGATTGAAAATGTGCCCAAAAGCACGCTGCCGATCAATGGTGTACCGCTTATCCGGCATACCGTCACAATGCTGCTTGAGCATGGCATGGAGATTTATGTCTGCGTTGGCTACCAGAATCATCTGATTCAAAAAGCGCTGCAGGGACTTGAAGTGACTTACTACCATAACCCTTTTTATGATGTAACCAATAGCATTGCCAGCCTTTGGTTTGCCCGGCAGGAGATCAACGATGATATGCTGATTCTAAATGCGGATGTCTTCTTCTCTCCGGAAATTCTCAAGCGAATTCTAAGCGACCGGCATGAGGTAGTTATGGCTATGGACACCGATAGGGTTGAAGTCGGAGACTACTTTTTTCAAACCGTCAATGGATGTGTCAAGAAATACGGGAAGGACCTTCCGCGGGAAGACCGGACCTGTGAGTATGTAGGCATTGCCAAGGTAGAGAAACGTTTCACCGAAACATTCTGTGATCAGATGGAGCAATTGATTCATGCACAGGAGCATGGGAAGTGGTGGGAAGATATTCTTTATACGATGACGCATAATCAGAATATTTATACGATTGACGTAAAAGGCTGCTTTTGGTCTGAAATTGACTACTTTGACGATTATGAGCGAATTTTGGAATATATTGACGGGAAGATCAAAGATTATGACTACGGGGGATAAACGGGGTTAATTATTTTAGAGAGTTTATTAAATATTAGGTTTCAGTGTAGGAGCAAACGGGTATTATATCTTGTCTGTTCCATTTCATATAACAAACGGCTGATATCAGAGGAAATTGTTTGTGGTAATTTATTGTATGTAATCATTTTCTTTTCCAATTGACAATGAAGAAGCCGGGGTGTTATAGTCAGAAATGTGAGCAAGGCTCGCGTTTAATTGATGACGAAGGGAATGTGTAATCAATGGAAGGTAAAGTAAAATGGTTTAACGCAGAGAAGGGCTATGGCTTCATCGAAACTGCGGAAGGCGGCGACGTATTCGTACATTTCTCCGCAATCCAATCCGAAGGCTTCAAGACGCTGGAAGAAGGTCAATCCGTAGAGTTTGACATCGTTGAAGGCGCACGCGGACCGCAAGCAGCGAACGTAGTCAAATTATAATCATCCGGCTTAGCCGACCTACATATAACGGTAGATGGTTAGCAAATGGAGACGACGCTAGCGTAAGAACCCGGGAGGAAATCCCGGGTTTTTTCTTTGTGTGCAGGGACGCCGTTTACACCCTTTTAATGTTTTTACATGTGCCTGACCTTTTGGTATAATAAAGGGGCAAAGGAGGAGTGCCCATGCAATTCAGCATTCGAGGTCAACAAATTGAAGTGACCGACGCTTTGAGAGACTATGTGGAGAAAAAGCTCAGTAGACTTGATAAGTATTTCGATGCACCCCCTGCCTCTGAAGGTTTCGTTACGCTGAGCGTACTGCGCGGCCTTCATACAGTGGAAGTTACGATCCCGCTGAACGGAGTGACGCTTCGCGCCGAAGTCCGCAGCGAAGACATGTACGCTTCCATTGACGGTGTGGCGGACAAGCTGGAACGCCAAATCCGCAAGCACAAGACCAAGCTCAACCGGAAGTTCCGTCAGGAAGGCAGCTTGAAGACCCTCTTTGTTGAAGGCGGTCCGAACAGTTCCGTCGCCCTGGAAGATACGGATGAAGAGCTGGAAGTTGTGCGCAACAAGCGCTTCACGCTGAAGCCGATGGATGTGGAAGAAGCGATCCTGCAGATGAATATGGTGGGACATAATTTCTTTGTATTCTCCAATATCGACACTTCGGAAGTCAGTGTTGTGTATAAGCGCAACGATGGCAAGTACGGATTGATCGAACAAGGCTGACAGCCGCTGCGGCAAGCCTGACTTATGAACAATAATGAATCGAGCCCCATCCGCGTGAGGCGGATAGGGCTCTTGTGCGTATATATCCCCAGAACGATATATCTTCGGGGAAAGCCCGCGAATATTGCGGCATCCCTTACAAACTGTTACAATTTATGAAGCAGCGGAATCGTATGTTCAGGCGCGCCCTTTCGTTCTGGTGGGGATGGGCTGAAAGGTTCCACCATCTGTGTTGCATGAAAGGGGTTAACCATGCTAGGACTTGTTAAAAAAATATTCGGCGACACCAATGAACGCGATGTCAAACGTCTGATGAAGACGGTCGATATCATCAATGGACTGGAGCCGGAGTTCACTGCGCTTACCGATGAGGCGCTGAAAGCCAAGACGGCCGAGTTCCGGGAGCGGATCGCCAAGGGCGAAACGCTGGAGGAGATTCTGCCGGAGGCATTCGCTACGGTGCGGGAAGCGTCCAAGCGTACGCTTGGCATGCGGCATTTTGATGTGCAGCTGGTCGGAGGTATGGCTCTGCACGAAGGCCGAATCGCTGAAATGAAGACGGGTGAAGGCAAGACGCTGGTCGGCACGCTGCCGGTCTATTTGAACGCGCTGCTGGGCAAAGGCGTTCATGTCGTTACCGTCAATGATTACCTGGCGCAGCGCGACAGCGCGCAAATGGGACAAATCTATAATTATTTGGGCATGACGGTCGGGGTCAACCTGAACGGCATGGACCATGCCAATAAACAGGAAGCTTATGCCTGCGATATTACGTACGGCACGAACAATGAATTCGGATTCGACTACCTGCGCGACAATATGGTGCTCTATAAGGAACAAATGGTACAGCGTCCGCTGTACTTCTGCATCATCGACGAAGTCGATTCCATCCTGATCGACGAGGCGCGAACGCCGCTGATTATTTCCGGACAAGCCGAGAAGTCGACCGAGATGTATTATGCGGCCGACCGTTTCGTCAAGAAGCTGAATCCGGAAGAGCACTATACGGTAGACATTAAGGTGAAATCCGTAGCGCTGACCGACAAGGGCGTAGCCCTGGCCGAGAAAGCCTTCGGCATTGAGAATCTCTACGATCACAGTCATGTGACGCTGAACCATCATATTGTCCAGGCGTTGAAGGCCAACGTGATCATGCGCCGCGATGTTGATTATGTTGTGACGGACGAAGAGGTTGTCATTGTCGATGAATTTACGGGACGGCTGATGGCCGGCCGCCGGTATAGCGACGGTCTGCACCAGGCGATCGAAGCCAAGGAAGATATTGTGGTGCAGAACGAGAGCATGACGCTCGCAACCATCACCTTCCAGAACTACTTCCGCATGTACCGCAAGCTGGCGGGCATGACCGGTACGGCGAAGACGGAAGAAGAAGAGTTCAAGAAGATTTATGGCCTGGAAGTGCTTCAGGTGCCAACGAACAAGCCCAACCAGCGTGAGGATATGCCGGACGTGGTCTACAAGAGCGAGAACGGCAAGTACAATGCCGTGGTCGAAGCGATTGTAGAGCGTCACCGGAACAACCAGCCGGTGCTGGTCGGTACGGTCTCGATCGAGAACTCGGAGCGCGTATCCGAGATGCTGAAGAAGCGGGCCGTTCGCCATCAGGTGCTGAATGCGAAGCACCATGCGGCCGAGGCGGAGATTATCGCCCAAGCCGGCCAGCCGGGTTCTGTTACGATTGCAACGAACATGGCCGGACGCGGTACCGATATTCTGCTTGGCGAAGGCGTGCCGGAGCTGGGCGGTCTGCATATTATCGGTACAGAGCGGCATGAATCCCGCCGGATTGATAACCAGCTGCGCGGCCGTGCCGGACGTCAGGGCGATCCGGGCTCCACGCAGTTCTACCTCTCCCTGGGAGACGAGCTGATGAAGCGGTTCGGCGCCGACAATGTGCTGAACATGATGGACCGTCTTGGCTTTGAAGAAGACCAGCCTATCGAGAGCCGGATGATTACGCGGGCCATCGAATCGGCCCAGAAGCGGGTCGAAGGCAATAACTTCGACGTCCGCAAGGTCGTCCTGCAGTATGACGACGTGATGAACCAGCAGCGCGAGATTATCTATAAGCAGCGCCGCGAGATTCTGGAATCCGAGAACATCAAGGATATTGTCGTAGAAATGATCCGTCCGGTCATCGAGCGGGTTGTCGAGGCGCACTGCAGCGACGATATTCCGGAGAACTGGGAGCTGCAAGAGGTGGCGGATTACGTCAATTCCAAGCTGCTGGAAGAAGGCGAAGTCACCCGCGACGATCTGTGGGGCAAGGAAACCGAAGAGATTGTGGAATTTATCTTCGGCAAGGTTATGGCCAAGTATGAAGCCCGGGAAGAACGGCTGGGTTCCGAACTGATCCGCGAATTCGAGAAGGTTATCGTGCTGCGCGCGGTTGACTCCAAGTGGATGGATCATATCGACGCCATGGATCAGCTTCGCCAGGGGATTCACCTGCGGGCATACGGCGGTACCGATCCGCTCCGCGAATACCAGTTCGAGGGCTTCGAGATGTTCAATGCCATGACGGCTGCGATTCAGGAAGAAGTCGCAACCTACATTATGAAGGCCCATGTCGAGACCAATCAGGAGCGCCAGTCGGTGGTCGACGAGAAGAAGATCTCGACGAACGGCGAGCCGGTTGAGAAGCGTCCGGTTACCGTGACGGCGACCGTAGGCCGCAATGATCCGTGTCCTTGCGGAAGCGGCAAGAAGTACAAGAACTGCCACGGGCAGAATGCCTGACCGGCAGACAGGCCGACAGCGTATATTTGGCGAAGAGTAATCGGATAAGGGAAGACGGCTGGGCCCCGAGGCTATGACTTGCGGCCCGGCCGTTTTTTGACTATTATAGGGCAGGAATGAAGCCAAGAGCAGAAAGGTGAAGTGATCAGCATGATCGATCCAAGCGTGAAGCAGGATCTTCGGGAAATCGGCAAGAAATTAACCAACCTTAGGGGGTCTCTTTGACTTAGATCTGAAGCAGGAGATGATTGCCAACTTCGAGGAGAAGATGGCGGCGCCGGATTTCTGGGACGACAATGAACGGGCTCAGGGCCTCATTGCCGAGATGAACGCCGTGAAGTCCGTTGTCGATGAATATACGAAGCTGCAGCAGGAATATGAGGATTCCTCCATGATGGCGGAACTGGCCGACGAGGAAGGCGACGAAGAGATGGCCTCGGAGACGGCGCAATCGATCCGGGGGCTGGTGGGACGGCTGGACGAATTCGAGCTGACGCTCCTGCTCAATCAGCCCTATGATAAATTGAACGCGATTCTGGAGCTGCATCCGGGCGCCGGCGGGACGGAGTCCCAGGACTGGGGCCAGATGCTGCTGCGCATGTATACCCGCTGGGCGGAGAAGCGCGGCTTCAAGGTGGAAGTGCTGGATTACCTGCCCGGCGATGAGGCCGGGATCAAGAGCGTTACGCTGCTGATCAAAGGCTACAATGCCTACGGATATCTGAAAGCCGAGAAGGGCGTTCACCGTCTGGTACGCATTTCTCCGTTCGACGCTTCGGGCCGCCGCCATACCTCCTTCGTCTCCTGCGATGTTGTGCCGGAGATCAATGAAGATATTGATATCGAGATCCGCACCGAGGATCTGAAAGTGGACACGTACCGGTCGACAGGTGCGGGCGGACAGCATATCAATACGACGGATTCCGCAGTGCGGATTACCCATATGCCGACCGGCATCGTGGTAACCTGCCAGAGCGAGCGCTCCCAGATCAAGAACCGCGAGCGGGCAATGACCACACTGCGGTCCAAGTTGTACGAGCGCAAGCTGGAGGAGCAGCAGCGGGAGCTGGACGAAATCCGCGGCGAGCAGTCCGATATCGCCTGGGGCAGCCAGATCCGTTCGTATGTGTTCCACCCGTACAGCATGGTCAAGGACCATCGGACTTCGGTGGAGACAGGCAATGTGGGCGCCGTGATGGACGGCGATCTGGATGCTTTTATCGACGGATATTTGCGAAGCCAGATCAAGACCGAGGCTGAATAACGCATGGAGAAAATCAATAAACGCGCCAAGCCGCCGCTGATTCCGCTGAACGGGCCACTCCGCCATACGGTGGATACGCTGCTGATTCTGCTGGGTTCCCTCATTACGGCGCTGGCGTTCAACTGGTTCATGCTTCCCAACGAGATCGCGTCGGGAGGCGTATCCGGCCTGTCCGTACTGGCCAAGGCCTGGTTCGGGGCCGAGCCGGCTTTTACTCAGTGGGCGCTGAATATTCCGCTCTTCGTGCTGGGCGTCTGGGTGCTCGGCAAGCAGTACGGTCTGCGGTCGCTGCTCGGCAGCATTGTGCTGCCGCTGTTCATCTACATCAGCAAGGACGGTCCGGTACCGACCCATAACCCGCTGCTGGCCTCCATCTATGGAGGGATCGGCGTCGGTCTGGGACTCGGGCTCGTCTTCCGGGGACGGGGTTCCACGGGCGGGCTGACCATTCTGGCACAGGTGATTCAGAAGCTGACCGGACTGACGTTCGCGGTATCGGTGGTGCTGCTGGATGCGACGGTGATCTCGCTGGCCGCATTCGTGCTCGGCATGGAGCAGGCGATGTATGCGCTGATCGGATTGTTCGTAACCGGCAAAGTCATCGACGCTCTGGAGGTCGGCTTCAGCTACACCAAGGTGGCGTATATCATATCCGATTACACGGAGGCTATCTCCGAGGCCGTGCTGCATGACCTGGACCGCGGCCTGACGAAGCTGAACGCCGAGGGCGGCTACACCGGCAACAGCCGGGTGGTGCTCATGGTGGCGGTCGGTCAGAATGAAATTACCCGGCTGAAGACGATTGTCCGCTCTGTCGATCCCGGGGCCTTTGTCATTATCAGCGATGCCCATGAAGTGCTGGGCGAAGGGTTCAAGAGAGAAGCGTAGTTTTCCGAAAGGGAAGCGCGCTTCTCTTTTTTATTGTATTTATATAAATCAAGACGTATAATAATACATA
Source organism: Paenibacillus glufosinatiresistens (assembly GCF_031470375.1). Classification (NCBI taxonomy): domain Bacteria; kingdom Bacillati; phylum Bacillota; class Bacilli; order Caryophanales; family Paenibacillaceae; genus Paenibacillus; species Paenibacillus glufosinatiresistens. The sequence continues at coordinate 100,297 of NZ_JAVFHT010000005.1, read as the reverse complement.
TTTATGGGCACGGCACGGACAAAGGAGACGAGGGACATGGAGAGCAAGACCAGAGTCGCGATTGTCGGTTCAACCGGTTACGGCGGGGTAGAACTGATCCGGCTGTTGCAAAATCACCCGAAGGCGGAGATCACCTCCGTGATTTCATCCTCGAGCGCCGGTGCGGCGCTGGAAGAGGGATTTCCGCATTTGACCGGCGTCATGGACCGTCCCCTGGACGGCGTGGACGCGAAAGAGATGGCGCAGCGCGCCGATGTCGTATTCGCGGCAACGCCTTCGGGCGTTAGCGCGAAGCTGGTGCCCGGGCTGCTGGCAGAAGGATTGAAGGTCATCGACCTCTCCGGCGACTTCCGGCTGAAGGACGGCGCCGAATATGAGCAGTGGTACAAACACCCTGCGCCGCCGGCGGAACTGCTGGAGCAGGCCGTCTACGGGCTGTGCGAGGTGTTCGGCGACCGGGTGAAGGAGGCAGGCTTCATTTCCAATCCCGGCTGCTATCCGACGGCGACGCTGCTCGGTCTGATTCCGGCGCTCCAGGCGGGCTGGATCGACCCCGGCAGCCTCATCATCGACGCCAAGTCGGGCGTATCGGGCGCCGGGCGCGGAACCAGCCTTCAGGTGCATTATGCGGAGATCAATGAGAATTTCAAAGCCTATAAGCTGAACAAGCATCAGCACATTCCCGAAATTGAGCAGGCGCTGGGCGAAATTGCGGGAGAGCCGGTCACGGTAACCTTCACCACCCAGCTCGTCCCGATGACCCGAGGCATTATGGCGACCTGCTATGCGAAGATGAAGAGGAATTACAGCGAGCAGGAATTTATCGACTTGTACCGGAACTATTATACAGGTAGGCCCTTTGTGCGCATCCGCGGCGCGGGCATCTGGCCGGCGACGAAGGAAGTGGCGGGATCGAATTACTGCGATATCGGCTTTGCGGCAGACCCGAGGACAGGCCGGATCACGATTGTATCGGTGATCGACAATCTGGTGAAAGGCGCGGCGGGCCAGGCGATTCAGAACCTTAATTTGATGATGGGATGGGAGGAAACGCTCGGGCTCGGCTGCACTCCGGTGTATCCGTAAGCGTCCGTGCGGCACGAGACATGATTGGACAAGAGCGGTATACCGTCGTCGAAGGCGGAAGCGTAACAACACCGAAGGGCTTCAAGGCAGGCGGACTGCACTGCGGACTCAAAAAAACCGACCGCAACGACCTGGCGGCCATCCTGTGCGAAGTTCCGGCAACCGCCGCCGCCGTCTATACGACGAATCTGTTCCAGGCGGCGCCTCTCCAGGTGACGCGCGAGAGCCTGGCGGACGGACGCCTCCGGGCGGTCGTCGTCAACAGCGGCAACGCCAACGCCTGCACAGGCGAGCAGGGCGAAGCCGACGCCTATGAGATGCGGTCGGCAGCCGCCCGCCACCTTGGCGTAGCGGAGCGCGACGTTGCCGTCGCCTCGACCGGCGTGATCGGCGAGTTGCTGAAGATGGACTGCGTCCGCAGCGGGCTGGCGAAGCTGCCGGAGAAGCTGGACGGAGGCGCAGCGGGGGCCGAGCAGTTCAGCCAGGCCATTCTGACGACGGACCTCGTCAAGAAGGAGTGCTGCGTCCGCCTTACGGTCGGCGGAGAGGCCGTCACCATCGCCGGCGCCGCCAAAGGGTCCGGGATGATTCACCCGAACATGGCGACGATGCTCGGCTTCGTGACCACCGACGCGGCCGTGGCCGGGGAAGACCTGCTGGCGCTGCTTCGGGCGGCGACGGATACGACGTTCAACATGATTACCGTTGACGGCGACACCAGCACGAACGATATGCTGATCGCGCTGGCCAGCGGACTGGCGGGCCATGAGCTGCTGAACCGGCAGCACCCGGACTGGGCGGCTTTTGCGGAGGCGTTCACGCATGTGTGCCGCCATCTGGCCATGGCCATCGCCCGGGACGGCGAAGGCGCCGCGCACCTCATCGAGGTGCGGGTAAGCGGAGCCGCCGACCGGGACGCGGCCCGCGCGATCGCGAAGACGATCGTCGGCTCCAGCCTGGTCAAGTCGGCCGTGTTCGGGGCCGACGCGAACTGGGGCCGGATTATCGCGGCGGCGGGACGCGCGGGGGTTCCGATGTCGACGGACCGCGTAGACATCGCCCTGGGCGGGATCGAGGTGCTGAAAGGCTCGAGACCGGTCGCTTTTGACGAGGCGGCGGCACTTGCGTACTTGCAGGGCGATACGGTGGAGATTACGGTGAAGCTCGCCGACGGCGAGGGAGAGGCCACGGCCTGGGGCTGCGACCTCACGTATGATTACGTGCGGATCAATGCGGCTTACCGGACCTGAGCGGACAGAAGCGGGGGGAGCGGGCAGGATGCCACAGCAGACGGAAGGATTCGGGGCGGCTCGGGGCACAGCCCCCGGACGGTTCATTATGAAATGCGGAGGCAGCACGCTTGCGGCGCTGCCGGATTCGTTTTTTGCGGATTTAAAGAGTCTTCTGGAGCAAGGAATCCAGCCGGTCATCGTGCACGGCGGCGGTCCGGCGATTTCGGAGAACCTGGGCAAGCTCGGCATCGAGAGCGCATTCGTCAACGGCCTGCGGGTGACGACCGAAGAGGTGCTCGACGTCGTGGAGATGACGCTTGCGGGCAGCATCAATAAGGCGGTCGTCCGCCGCATTCTGCGTGCGGGCGGCCGGGCGCTGGGCTTATCGGGCGAAGATGGCGGCCTCCTGGAAGCCGCGCCGGTGGAGAACAGCGCCGAGGTCGGACTCGTGGGGCATGTCGTGAAGGTGAAGACGGACATTCTGGAAGGTATACTGAAGATGGGATACATTCCCGTCGTCGCGCCAATCGGCATCGACGGCTCGGGTCAGCGGTACAACGTCAACGCCGATACGGCAGCGGGGGCGGTAGCTTCCCATATGGAGGCGCCGACGCTGATTGTGGTTACGGACGTTCCCGGCATTATGGCGGCGGACCCGAAAGGGAAGAAGGCAGTGCTGCCGTCGGTAACGACCGGTCAGATTGAAGCGCTGATCGGCAGCGGCGAAATCTACGGCGGCATGATTCCGAAGGTGCGGGCGGCCATCGACTGCATTCAGGGAAGCGTGTCCGAGGTGATTATTGTGGACGGCAAGGAACCGCAGATCCTGAGCCGCGTGCTGTCGGGCGAAGCGGTGGGGACGCGGATTGCGAAGGAATAGCGGCGGGAGTCAAGCCGGAAGAATTCAGGCGGGCAGCCGTTGGAGCGCCGCCGCAGAGGGAGCGTGAATGCAGCAATGGGCAAACTGGAGCATATTTTTCCGTCCTATGCCAAGTACGATCTGACGCTGGTCAAGGGTAAAGGAAGCTGGGTGTGGGACGATCAGGGGCGGAAGTACCTGGATTTCACCTGCGGTTTGGCGGTCACCAGTCTCGGACATGCGCCCGAGCGGATTGCCGAGAAGCTGAAGAGCCAGATCGACACGCTGTGGCATGTGTCCAATCTGTTCCATCATCCCGGCCAGGACCGGGTAGCGGAACTGCTGACCGGGAACAGCTGCGCGGATCAGGTATTCTTCTGCAACAGCGGAGCGGAGGCGAACGAGGCCGCCATCAAACTGGCGCGCCGGTACCACCAGAAGGTCAGAGGCGAGAACCGCTATGAGGTCATTACGTTCGAGCAGTCGTTCCATGGCCGGACGCTGGCGACGCTGACGGCGACGGGACAGCAGAAGGTCAAGGAAGGGTTTCTGCCGCTCCCGCAGGGCTTTGTTACGGTGCCCCTGCATGATCTGCCGGCTCTCCGGGCGGCAATCGGCCCGAATACGGCGGCGGTGATGCTGGAGATGGTGCTGGCCGAAGGCGGTATCCTGGAGGTGCAGCCGGACTTCCTGAATGCGGTGGTGGAGCTGTGCCGGGAGCATGGCCTGCTGCTGGTGGTCGATGAGGTCCAGACCGGTATGGGACGGACGGGCAAGCTGTTCGCGCACCAGCATTACGGCATTGAGCCGGATATCTTCACACTGGCCAAAGGCATTGCGAGCGGCTTCCCGGCCGGCGTTATGCTGGCCAAGGGATACCTGCGCGAGGCATTCAGCCCGGGAGCGCATGCCTCCACGTTCGGCGGCACGCCGCTCGCCACCGCGGCGATGGCGGCTACGATCGAGACGATGCTGGAGGACCGGGTGCCGGAGCGGGCCGCGGAGGCCGGAGAATACCTGAAGGCGCGTCTGCGCGAAGCGCTGGCCGGCTGCTCCTGGGTGAAGGATATTCGCGGCAAGGGGCTGCTGATCGGCATCGAATGCGGGAGCCCAGTGGGCGACATCATTCTGGCGGGGCAGTCCAAGGGGCTGCTGTTCGTCCAGGCCGGGCCGCAGGTAATCCGCTTGCTGCCGAATCTGTACGTTACCCGGGAGGAGATCGACCAGGCGGTCGGCATCCTCTCCGATCTGATTCATACTTACGCCCGGGAACACGGGGCGGTTGCCGAGGAGGCCCAATTATGAGCAGCTTGACCGAGCATCCCCTGGCGGAATCGCTGAAGGGACGCGACTTTCTGGAATTGAATGATTTTACGGCGGAGGAAATCCAATATTTAATCGACCTGGCAGTGGATCTGAAGCGCAAGCAGAAGAACGGGGAAGCGTACCAGCCGCTGAAGGGCAAGACGATCGGACTGATCTTCGAGAAATCCTCGACCCGCACCCGGGTATCGTTCGAGGTAGGCATGTACCAGCTCGGCGGCCATGCGCTGTTCCTGAGCACCAATGACATCCAGCTCGGCCGCGGCGAGACAATCGCCGATACAGCCGGAGTGATGTCCCGCTATCTGGACGGCATTATGATCCGGACGTTCGGCCACGACAAAGTGGTCGATCTCGCCCGCTTCGCCTCGGTGCCGGTCATCAACGGGCTGAGCGACCTGGCGCATCCGTGCCAGGTGCTGGCGGATCTCCAGACGGTGTACGAGGTCAAGGGCCGGCTGAAGGGTCTGAAGCTGGCCTTCATCGGCGACGGCAACAACATGGCGCATTCGCTGCTCCTGGGCGGAGCCAAGATGGGGATGCATGTCTCCATCGCCGGACCGGAGGGCTATGAACCGGATGCCGCGGTCGTTGCCGAAGCGAAGGAAATCGCCGAAGAGACGGGCGCCGAGATTGTCATTACGCGCAGCCCCGAGGAAGCGGCGAAGGAAGCCGATGTGATCTATACGGACGTCTGGGCGAGCATGGGCTTTGAAGCCGAGCAGAAAGCGCGGGAAGCCGCGTTCCGGGATTATCAGGTGAACGAGGAGCTGGTGAAGCTCGCCAAGCCGGATTATCTGTTCCTGCATTGTCTGCCGGCGCACCGCGGCGAGGAAGTCAGCGAGGGCGTTATCGACGGGCCGAACTCTTATATTTTTGACGAAGCCGAGAACCGGCTGCATGCCCAGAAGGCGCTGATGGCAGCGCTGATGGGTTAATTCTTCAATCGAGAAAGGAAGTCGCTTGTTCCATGGCTAAAGAGAAAATTGTGCTTGCCTATTCCGGCGGGCTGGATACCTCGGTCATTCTGAAATGGCTGAAAGAGACGTATGATGCGGAGATTATCGCCTTCACGGCCGACATCGGCCAGAAGGAAGAATTGGACGGCCTGGAGGCCAAGGCGCTCGCTACCGGCGCTTCCAAGGTCTATATCGACGATCTTCGCGCAGAATTCGCGCAGGACTTCATCTATCCGATGTTCCAGGCCGGCGCTCTGTACGAAGGCCAGTATCTGCTGGGCACCAGCATTGCCCGCCCGCTGATCGCCAAGCGGATGGTCGATATCGCCATTGCCGAAGGCGCGACTGCCATCGCCCACGGGGCGACGGGCAAGGGCAACGACCAGGTGCGCTTCGAGCTGGGCGTTGCGGGGCTCGCGCCGAACATCAAGGTGATTGCGCCTTGGCGTCTGGAAGAGTTCCGCAGCCAGTTCCCGGGCCGGGCGGAGATGATCGCGTATGCCGAAGCGAACGGTATTCCGGTGCAGGCATCGGCAGCCAAGCCCTATTCGATGGACCGTAATCTGCTGCACATCAGCTACGAGAGCGGCGTGCTGGAGGACCCTTGGTTCGACGCGAGCGCGCCGGAGAACAAGGAGATGTTCCTGCTGACGAACGCGCCGGAGGATGCGCCGGACGAAGCGGAATACATTGAACTGGAATTCCTGAAGGGCGACTGCGTGGCGCTGAACGGCGAGCCGCTGACTCCGCTTCAGGTCATGGAGAAGCTGAACGAGCTGGGCGGCAAGCACGGCATCGGCCGGGTCGACATGGTGGAGAACCGCTTAGTCGGCATGAAGAGCCGGGGCGTCTATGAGACGCCGGGCGGGACGATCCTGTTCACGGCGCACCGCAAAATGGAGTCCATCACGATGGACCGTGAAGTCATGAACGTCCGCGACAGCCTGATTACGCGCTACAGCACGCTGGTCTACAACGGCTTCTGGTTCGCGCCGGAGCGCAAGGCGATTCAGGCGCTTGTGGCCGAGAGCCAGCAGAACGTGACCGGCACGGTGCGGCTGAAGCTGTATAAGGGCAACATTATTGCCGCCGGCGTCAAGAGCCCGGTCAGCCTGTACAATCCGAACATCGCGACGATGGAGGCGGACCCGACCCAGGCGTACGACCAGGGCGACGCAACCGGGTTCATCCGGCTGAACGCGCTGCGCCTGAAGGTATCGGCCGGCGTAGCGGAAAGCACGGAGCTGCCGGAATAGAGCGGGAGGGCTGCAAGGCCTGAAGGAAAGAAGGAACGGGAGATACCCGGGACGGGAGCGGAGGCGCTGCCGGCGGCCCGGGTTTTTCCATGAAGAACCAAGGCAAGGTCCGAAGCAGGGTAGCGGACTACAAAGGAGGAGACCGGCGTGAGCAAGCTGTGGGGCGGACGTTTTACGAAGGGAACGAACAAGCTGGTGGAGGAATATACAGCCTCGATCGGCTTCGATCAGGCGCTGGCGGAGGAAGATGTGCAGGGAAGTCTGGCGCATGTGACGATGCTGGGCAAGTGCGGAATTCTGCCGGAGGCGGATGTCGAGACGATCAAGGACGGTCTGAACCGGGTGCTGGAGAAGGTGCGGGCCGGCGAGATCGAGTTCTCGGTCTCCGACGAAGACATTCATATGAACATCGAGAAGAATCTTATTGAGTTGGTCGGGCCGGTCGGCGGCAAGCTACATACCGGACGGAGCCGGAACGACCAGGTGGCGACGGATATGCATCTGTATCTCCGCAACCGGGTGGTGGAGCTGACCGATCTGCTGTTCCACCTCCAGGAGGCGCTGATTGAGCAGGCCAAGGACAATCTGGATACGATCGTTCCGGGCTATACCCATCTGCAGCGGGCGCAGCCGATTCTGTTCGCGCATCATCTGCTGGCCTATGTCTCCATGTTCGGGCGGGATGCGGAGCGGCTGAAGGACAGCTACAAGCGAATCAATGTGCTGCCGCTGGGCGCCGGTGCGCTGGCCGGCACGACCTTCCCGATCGACCGCCATCTGGTGGCGGAGCAGCTCGGTTTTGACGGGGTGTACGAGAACAGTCTGGATGCGGTCAGCGACCGTGATTTCATCGTGGAGTTCCTGGCGAACGCTTCGCTGATCATGACGCATCTGTCCCGGCTCAGCGAGGAGCTGGTGCTGTGGAGCAGCACGGAATTCGGCTTCGTAGAGCTGGACGACGCATTCTGTACAGGCAGCAGCATTATGCCGCAGAAAAAGAACCCGGACGTTCCGGAGCTCGTCCGCGGCAAAACCGGCCGGGTCTACGGCAATCTGATCGGTCTGCTGACCGTTCTGAAGTCGCTGCCGCTCGCCTATAACAAAGACATGCAGGAAGACAAGGAAGGCATGTTCGACACCGTCGCCACGCTGACCGGCGCGCTGCAATTGTTCGCTCCGATGATCGCTACGATGAAGGTGAACAAGGGCCGGATGCGGGAAGCGGTAAATACCGATTTCTCGAATGCGACCGACATTGCCGACTTCCTGGTCGGCCAGGGTCTGCCGTTCCGCCAGGCGCATGAGGTGATCGGCAAGACGGTTCTGTACTGCATCCAGGAAGGCAAGTTCCTGTTGGATCTCAGCCTGGAGGAGTTCAAGCGGTTCTCGCCGCTGTTCGACGAGCGGATCTACGACGTGCTGCAGCCGGAAGCGGTGGTGAACGCCCGCAACGTCTACGGCGGAACCGCGACGCCGCAGGTGCAGGCCGCCATCGGGCGGGCCGAAGCCGCGCTGGAGCAGGCGCGGACCTGGACGGCCGCGCACGGGCCGGCGGCGCTGTAGCAGCAGAGCGCCAGGGGCGCGGGTGTGTCTCTACGGCGCTGCGCTGATTGCGCCGTTCCGCAGGGGCCGGGGCCCTACCGCCGGCCGGAGCCGCGGCCGGCTTCAGCCCGCACAAAAAAGCAGGATGCCTGGGAGCATCCTGCTTTTTTGCATACATTTGCGTACATCGGTATTGCCCTACTTCTTCAATGGCAGCCAAGCCAGCACGTCCTGAATCTTCGCGTCCCAGTAGCCCCATTCATGGTCGCCGGGGCCTTCTTCATAGGTCAGCTCCAGTCCGGCCTGCTCGCAGACCTGCTTGAAGCGCTGATTGTCCTCGTACAGGAAATCCTCGGTTCCGCAGCATTGATAGAGCTTCGGATTTGGTCCGGCCGACTGTCCCCGCTGTTCCGCCAGCCAGAGCAGATCGTTGGGCGTTCCGGCAATGTCAGCGGTTCCATAAATCAGCTCGTATTCTCTCGACTTGGCCGATGCGTTCGCCGGGTTCATGAAATTATGCGCCATATCGAGCGCTCCCGACAGACTCGCCGCCGCCGCAAAGCTCTCCGGCTTCCGCAGCGCCAGCTTGAAGGCCCCGTACCCTCCCATCGACAGACCTGCGACAAAATTGTCCTCCCGCTCCGCCGACAGCGGAAAGAACGAGCGCGCCAGCGCCGGCACCTCCTCGCTGATATAGGTCCAATACTTGCCGCCCCACTCCATATCCGTATAGAAGCTCCGGTGCACCTGCGGCATCACGACCGCAAGCCCCGTTTCGGCGACATAGCGTTCAATGGAGGTGCGGCGCAGCCAGACGGAATCGTCGTCGGACAATCCGTGCAGCAGGTAGAGCGTCGGGTGAAGTCCGCCGCGGGTGTTGTTCTGCATGCCGATCTGGGATGACGTCTGCTGCGGCAGAATCACAGTCATCGACGTGCTGAGGCCAAGAACCTCCGAATAGAATCTGCATTCCATGAGGGCCATTTCTTCTGTTCCTCCTTCTCTTCTAAAAAAACGATCGTGTCCAAGCCAAATGATAGCACAGGATTCTGCCGATATATAGGATAGAATGTGCCTTTTGAGAGGAGAAGAGCCATGCGGCGGGAGGATGGGTTTACACTGATCGAGGTCCTGGCTTCCATCGTTATTCTGTCCATCGTGTCTCTGGTGCTGACGGCGTACTTCACCAATGCGCTCAGCTACACGAAGTCGAACCAGAACAAGACGATTATGGTGAATTTGGCCCGGAATGCGCTCTTCTATATGGAGAAGCAGGATTTTGACCAGATGAAGGATTTCTTTGTGACCGGGAAGCACGCGCTGAAGGGAGACGACTGTAAGCTGAACTCTTGCGTCAAGCCGGAGTATGCGGCGCATTTCAATACGGGAACGCTGGCGTCGGTGCTGCATCCCAACGTGAACGGCATCGAATACAGCATTGATATCGAGTATCAGCAGGAATTGGCGGAGCCCCGTCCGTCGCCCTCTCCGGGTGCGGCAAGCCCGAATGCGATCGACCGGTCGGTGATCCGGCAGTATCTGGTTCCGGTCCGGGTGATGGTCCGTCAGGCGGAGAATGGGAGCGGCAGGGCTCCGGTAGTCGTGGAGGGGTATATCAGCGATGAAGAGATTCGTTAGGCGCGCCGGCGCCCAGGCCGGATTCACCCTGATTGAGCTGATCGCGGCCATCAGCCTGTTCACTATTGTGGCCGGCATTGTCGGTACAGTGACGATGTTCGGCTTCCGGAGCTATCACCAGATTGCGATCGAGAACACGCTGCGCGATGAAGCGGATCTGCTCATGTCGTCGATTATAACCGAGCTGTATACCTATGGGCCGGAAGAGATTGAGAATACCAAGTTCGGCATCCGGCTGATGAAGAGCGGCAGCGATCCGGTGCTGATTCAGATGAACGGCGAGCAGATGCAGGTCGGCGGCCAGACGGCAGGGAGAGATACGGGCGGCGCGCTGAACCTGCATTCCAGTCTGCTGGGCTCTTCGATCAGCGTCCTGCCTGCGGAACACCGAATGCGCGATACATACACCCGGTATGAGAGCGGGCTGATCTCGATTCAGTTGAAGCTGAGATATGCGGGCAGCAGCGAAGACGAGCTGGACGTCACCAGCCAGTTCGGATTTTAGGGGGATAAGGAATGAGGAAGAATCAAGCGGAAGTCCGGAAGACGCGCTCCCGGCGGGACCGACGGCTGTGTTCCGAAGAGGGTTCTGCGCTGGTGCTGGTCATGTTCATCGTGCTGCTGCTGACGATTCTCGGGATGGGCGTGCTGAGCGCGGCCATGAACGGAGCGATTCGCACCGAGACGCGGGAGAACGATGTGCAGAGCCTGCATTTGGCGGAAAAAGGGCTGGATGAAGCCACCGCCTACATCCAGGCCCAACTGGCTCCTCTGGAAGACCTGAATCCCGACGAGCTTCAGGATATTCTGAGCACCCTGGACAAGAAGGGGCTCCATGTCTCCACGGAACTGGGGGCAGGCAGCAGCGGGACGATTGAAGATATTCAATATTCAGGGAAGCAGAACGTTACCGATGCGAACCAGCAGACCCGCCAGTATTACATTGATGTCAAGGCGTCCGCTATGGTCAACGGCGTCAAGCGGACCCTGCAGCAGCGCATTACCATCGACAGCTATCCCGACTTTCTGAAGTATGCCTTCGGGTCGGAGCATGATGTCATTCTGAACGGAGCGCCGCTGCTGAAGGGGAATGTGTATGCCGGGAACGAGCTGATCGTCTCGGACACGGCCCATTATACGTACCACGGGACATCCGGCTTGTCGGAGCCGACCATCTACCCGAAAATCACGAAGCAGGATGAGGCAGCCGCCGGCGGCGGAGAGGTCCATGTCCAGTCCTTGTCGCGCATTCGCTACAAGGACGGGGTTAACGATCCGGTCAGCCTGACGGACAGCAAGGATATGGAGGATACGGCGAACCGGATTCTGGGCATCGATCCGGACCAGATCAAGATCCGGGAACAGAAGAAATTCGTCCAGATCAATGTCGAGGAGTCCGTAGTGGACAAGCTGGTGGAGGCCTACTCGCCGGTGCTGGGGCTGGAGAAATCCGGCGAGAAGTCGCTCGCCGCCGAACTCAGCGCCGCCTACAAGAACGGAAGCCTGAATGGCTGGCTGAATGCCGACTCCCATCTGCGGCAGCTGACCGCCGGTCCGCCGCCGCAGAAGCCGAAGCAGGGCGAGACGGAGAGCGACGACGATTACCGGAAGACCATTGATCGGTACAATGCCGAGCTGGCCGCCTACAAGAACACGTTCATGAATATCAGCCAATCGGGGCTGGTGAAGGGAAATGTTACGATTGACGGGGTGGATTACGCTGGCATCGGCTTTACCGATTCCGCCAAGGGAACCGTCGCGGGGACCTCGCCGAAGTGGTTGATCATCAACGGAGATCTGAACATCCGGAATGCCAAGTCTTCGTTCATCTCCGTGCGCGGCAATCTTCTGGTCACCGGCAACGTGAACATTGAGGGCAAGGTGGCCTTTGATTCCACCGTCTTTGTCCTCGGCCGTACCACCGTCCAGGACGCGGTAATCGACGGGATTGGAGCCGGGTCCGGCAAAAAGGAGCTGGTGCTCATATCCAAAGGCCCCGTGCTGGTGAACCGGATCGATTCATTCACCAACGTAGAACCCTCCGAGATGAACGCCTTCTTCTACACCGACGACACCGCCGATCTGTATGGCGTGGGCTCCATCTTCTGGCTGCGGGGCGGATTCTTCGCCAAAGGGAACCTGACCGTCAATGCCGTCCGGGGCAGCGCCCAGGAGCCGGTGCCTGCGCCTCAGGGTGCCTCTCTGATCTTTACAGAGCCGCAGTCGGCCAGCCTGCGCGAGCGGTTCCGGGTTATCTATAATCACGAGATATATACGCATCAGCAGTCCAGTCTGCCCCGTGTCCGCAAAGTAAATATTTCGGTAGGGCCGCTTCACCTGGTGCCCTCCGGGGAATAGACAAGGGCAGCGGGATTCAAGGCTGCCGCATCCCGGCCACCCGCCAAAATCAAAGAGAGGGCCCGCAGCTTCCGTTAAGCTGCGGGCCCTCTTCTTGTAGGGAAACGCTGAAGAACGAAGGGATCAGTAGCGGTCCCCGGTATTGCTCTGTACCGGACGCGCCTTGATGACGACTTCAAGGGTAGCGGTGATATCGGCCATTCCTGGTGCGGAGTACGTTACCGTTACCGTCGCGGTACCTTTCTTGTTGCCGGTGATGATGCTGCGATTGTCGGCTGTAACCGGGCTTGCGAAGGAGGCAACCGCCGGATTGTTGCTGGTCCAGGTTAACTGGTCCATTACCGATTCAATCGGCACCGTGCTTGGCAGCGTCCAGAGCAGAGAAGACAGGGTGCAGGTCTCGCCGACGAAGCGTTCCACTTTGTCGCTGCTGAACTGAAGGCCGGTCAGCCCGGTAATGCGTACCGGGAACGGCGCGCTGCTTATCTGGGAGCGTGTATCTCTGACGACCACCTGTACGGTACGTCCCGGTGTACGGCCTGCCGTGAGTGTCCCGAGGAGGCCTCCGCTGGACTGTACGGACGCATACCGGCTGTCGTCCTTCCCGACCAGACTCCACTCCAGGCTCGGAGCATCGGCATCGGCCGGCTCTGCCTTGACATTCAGTGCCAAGGAGTTGTTCATCAGAACGGTAGAAGCGCCCTCGATCGTCAGCTTGGTCGGCGGATTGGCGACGGTAATGGTCTTGCTGGCGGACAGGCCGATCAGGTTCTTCTCGCTTGTTACCACGACCTGAACCGTATAGATTCCGGAAGAAGGAGCGCTGAATGTTGCGGTGTTCCCGGCAGCAGTCCGGATATAACCGTTCACTTCCTTGCCGCTTGGATCGAGCACCTTCCAGGTGTATTGGATATTCCGCTCGAATACGGAATCATAGAGAGCAGTCAGAGCAACAGAATCGTTCGGCTTATAGACGCCGTCGCCGCCGGTAATCGACAGGGCGCGGTCTTTAACCGTTACCGTGGCCGAAGCTGTCGCCGGATTGCTGCGGTCAGTGGCGGTGGCTGTGATGACAGCCGAGCCAAGCTTCCTGCCTGTAACATCGCCGGTCATCGGATCGACGTAGACGACGTCCGGCTTGTCGGATGTCCAACGAAGGTTCTTGTTGGTGGCATCCTGCGGCAGAATGATTTCGCCGAGATCCTGAGGCGAATCGTTCAGCAGAATGGTGGTATCGTTCAGCGAGACGGAAGTGACCTTGACTACCGCTGTCAGCGTCAGCTCCTGCGGAGTGAACTGAACCGACCCGGGCGTTGCCTGGGTGCCCATATCAATTGTACCGGTGAACGGAACGCTGTAGAGCTGGGCGCTGGATACCGCCGCGACCGAGCCGGCAATGATCTGGCCGCGAATCTGGCCGTTATCGAAGCTGACCGCTGCCTGCGGGGCCAGAATGGTTCCGCGGAGCTCATTGCGCAGAGTGAGCGCAGCCGCCGACGGGAAGTTATACAGAATCTGTCCTGCCGCAACGCCGGTCAGCCGGGTGTCCAGAGCCATGCGCACATCGCTCAGATCTCCGCCTATGTTCACCACAACCGTTGAACCCGAGGGAACGTCTACAACTACACTGGTAGCGGAGGACAAGTCCTGCGCGCTGACCTGGAACACATACGTCTTGGCGCCGTCGATTCCGGTCAGCCGGATCGTGCCGTAAGCCGACTCGGTTCTTCCGTTGACGGGAAGGCCCGCAAGCTGTGCGGACAGGTTCAGCATATTCTCCTTCAGGGCCGTGAAATCGACCGGACTGGCATTCACGGTCTTCCCGGTAATGCTCGGCGTCGTTGTGCTGGAGATGAAGCTGCCTCCATACACGGCGTTGCCGTTGATTCTAATATTGTTGTTGTAGTACAAATTCTCTCCGGCAATGACCCCGTTCTGCGAGGGTGCGCCGGCTGTATTGAAGGAACCGCCGCCGCTGCTGAAGTCGATGTCGCCGCGGGCGGCGATACGCCCCTCGGACTGGAGATTGCCGCTGCTTGCAATGCTGCCGCTGACGGCAAGCAGATTATAATCGGCTGCCGCTCCAAGCGGGGAAGCCGCAGTTGCGGCATGCAGCTCGTCGAACGACAGCGAAGCTGCTCCAAGCTTGTAGTTATTGAAGCCTTCATCCGCTCTCTGCGGCGATACGGTAACGGTGAAGCGGACTTCCTGTCCCGGATCGGGAGTGAAGACCTTGACGCCGTTCTCGGACGTGAGCGTGTAGCGGATATCGCTGAGCTTCTTCGAGATCGAGTATCCGGCTTCCGGACTGCCGGTCTGATTCAGCTCCGTGGACGTGCCGACGATCTTCAGATAGGCCGGGATTGAATCCTTGAAGACCACATTGGAGATCAGCTGCTTGTCGCCGATGCTGGCCGCGGCAATGCCCGAATCGGAGAATGCGATCGGCTTCGGAATAATCGAATAGGTGATCGTGGTTTCTTTGCCGCGTTCCACTTCATTGTTGACCAGATCGGCCGGCAGCGAGCGGGTTGCGGTCAGACTGGCGGTTGCTTCCTTGACCTTGACGGTAACCGTCTGCGCCGCCAGGGCGCCGTGGCTGTCTTTGACCTGAATGACGATCTGCAGCGTGCCGTCCTCCACAGGCAGCGGGTTCTCGAAATAACGGCTCACCGTCTGTCCCGAGATAAACGACACATTCTTGACGCTTGAGGCGGTAACGAACTTATTGGTGGCCGGGTCCAGATAGTTGACGGAGATGGAAGCCGTCAGATCCCGGTCGTTCAGGTCATAATCCTTGGCGCTGAAATCGACGAGCAGCTTGTCCAGATAGGAGGGCATCGTACTCCCGTCGGTGGGCGAGTTCACGGTAATCTCCGGCGCATGGTTGGCGCCGACAAACGCGCGGTACATCGTATTGACGAACAGCTTCTGCTCCCAGTCCGGGAACCCGGAACTGGTATGGCCGGTACCCGAGAAGGTGATATTGCCTACCGAATACGTATAGAAATGGTTCCGGCTGTCGTTGGTATCCCGGCTGCTGCCGGAAATGTTGTACCACGGGATGACGTCCGTTCTCTCCAGATTCAGCGGGAAGAACTGGTCATGCGTCAGCGCAACCGCATAGCGGGATTGGTTCGAGGGCAGCTCGACCGATGCGAGGTTGAACGGATACTGCGTCAGCAGACCGTCGTTCACCGGCACGACCGTTTTGGAGGTTGCAACGGCGCTGCCTCCCAGATAGGTGCGGGGCATATCCTGGCCGACCAGATCATGGAAGTAATAGCTCCAATAGTTAACGCCGCCGTTGCTTTCCTTGGTCGGCTGCGCCGGATCATTGAAGATCGTATCGTGCGTCAGCATGATGCTCTGCTTGGTCTGTTCCGCAAAAGCCTTGACTGCCTTCGCAGCCGCTTCGGAAATCATCGGGGTCTTCACGCGGTCATACATGTCGCGGAAGCCGAAGACCACCATATCGTAGGTGCCGTTGAGACCGGAGGTCGGATCGGCCGGACTGACACGGGAAGCAATGTAGCTGTTGAACGCGCTCATGTCCTTGACGGTAATCTGCAACTCGTAGTCCTCATTGGAGAGGTACGCAGTCTTCATGTTGCCCGTGTTGAGCAGGCTGCTCTCCGTCAGACCGGCCGGCATGACCTGCAGCACCCTGACCACCGGCTTGAGGCCGCGGAAGCGGATCACGCCGCTGTCATAGTCCTTCAAGCCTGTTGTCGTATCGGTCGCTTCCAATCTCCAGTACAGGGGTCCGGAATAGGTAGCCGGAAGCGAGTAGGAGAGGGTCCCTGTCTGGGATTTCATGACGGCGCTGGCGACTACGCTGCCGCTAGTCAGCGGGAGCGAAGAATCAACGTTCATATACAATTGAACGCGGACCGGCCGGCTGCTTAAATTGGGCGTATTGGTCAGATTAATAGAGAAGTTCAGTTTATCGCCGGCATTATAGACAAAATCGGGAGAAGTCAGATAACTCTTGATCTCGGACTTGTTCGCAATGTCAATCCGCGGCCGCTGGGTAAGGCCGGCCAGATAGGGCGATGAGCTGTCGCTGATTCCGGAAGCGAGCGGACCGAGATCGGCCTCCTTCAGGAATACAACATTGGGCCGGTTGGCTGTTCCCAGATAGTAGGAACCAAACGTTCTGTAGAGGATCCCTTGCTTGGAGGCATCCGCTTTCTGGGCATCGAAAGTCTCTCCCCGGAAGAACACATACAGACCTCTGTTAATGTAATAGTCGGTAATTTCCTTGGCTTTCAGCGCGGTAATATCATTCTCGACAGCCGTTGTGTTGTGGGCCTTGTTCCGGCCGTCAGTGCTCATGCTTCCGTTGCTGTTCACCGCTGTCTTGGTAAAATCGCCGAAGCCGATATAGACGGCATCGTATTTACCGTCCCATGCTTCGCGGAGCGATACGAATTTCTTCATCGTTACCGTATCGACCTTGACATTGGGCAGCTTCTTCAGCGCGTCCAATTCGCTTGCCGAATCGGTCTTGTCTTTCGTCAGGCTGGCGCTGTTCGGATCCGTAATCTCCAGGATGCGGATGGTGTAGCTGTTCGTCGCGTCAACGGACATCGACAGGCCCTGCGTCAGCAGAACCGCCAGCAGAATCGCCAGCGCCGCTCCGCCGAGCGCCACCAGCTTCCTCCGTTTGAACCATTTCATGAGAATCTCCCCGCCTTTCAATAATGAAAATCGCCTGCATAACGATGCACAAAAACAGCCGCTGATAAGTGGCTGGCAAAAAGCATAGGACCGATTCTGTGAAAATATGGATTGTACTGTCTATTATTCTAGGATAATATTCTTAGATAGACAATAGAATTATGCGCTAATAGTCCTTAAAATGTGAAACTTCAGACCCATACCTATTTTTGTTGTTCTTCCACCTGGCAAGCTGTGCTTCCCAGGTCGCTTATATTAAGGACAACTAAGCTGATTTATCGGTTTTTCCTGCTGGAAAATGAATAGGGCCCGGAGGGCTTTTATCCTAAATTTCACAAGGGTCCCATCCGATATAGAACATAAGAAATTGCTACCATCACACGGCATGGAGATGAGTGGATCTTGGCTATTGTAAAAAAAAGACTCGGCGACCTGCTGGTCGAGAATGCGGTCATCTCGCAGGAGCAGCTGGAGGAAGCGCTGGTTGAACAGCGCAAGTCCAAGCGCAAGCTCGGAGATCTGCTGATTTCGCAGGGCTATATCACCGAGCAGCAGCTGATCGAAGTATTGGAGTTTCAGCTCGGGATTCCCCATGTAAGCTTGTTCAAATATCAGATCGACCCGGCCATCACACAGATCATTCCGGAGAGTATGGCCAAGCGCTACCAAGTGCTGCCCTTCATGAAGGAAGGCAGCAAGCTGATGGTGGCCATGGCGGACCCGCTCGACTACTACGCCATCGAAGACCTGCGCATGAGCACAGGCTTCAAGATCGAGCCGGCCATCTCCACGCGGGATGAGCTGCAGCGCGCCATCGCCCGTCATTACGGCATGCGCGACTCCATGACCCAGATGCTCGTGGAGCTGCCGACCCAGGAAGAAATCGAAGAGACGGAGATAACCGACGAGGACTCGCCGATCGTACGGCTGGTGAACCAGATGATTCAGCAGGCCGTCCAGCTCCGGGCTTCCGACATCCATGTCGATCCGGGTGAGAACAATCTGGCGATCCGCTACCGCATCGACGGAACGCTTCGGACCGAACGTCTGATTCCGAAGCAGATGCAGGGCTTCATCACAGCGCGTCTGAAGATTATGGCCAAGCTGAATATCGCCGAGCGGCGGCTTCCCCAGGACGGACGGATCAAGATGCAGTTCGACTACAAGATGGTCGATATCCGCGTATCTTCCCTGCCGACCATGCACGGGGAGAAGATTGTCCTCCGGCTGCTCGACCTGAACACCGGCGTCAAATCGGTCGATACGCTCGGCTTCAGCGAAGCGAATATCGAAGCTTTTAGAGACATGATCGGCCGCCCCTACGGCATTATGCTGATTACCGGTCCGACAGGGAGCGGCAAGACAACCACCCTGTACTCGGCGCTCAATCAGCTCAACCAGGAGAGCGTGAACATTATCACGGTTGAAGACCCGGTCGAGTATCAGCTGGAAGGCATCAATCAGGTCCATGTGAATCCCGCGATCGGGCTGACTTTTGCAGCCGGTCTGCGCTCCATTCTCCGGCAGGACCCCAACATCGTCATGGTCGGGGAAATCCGCGATACCGAGACGGCCGAAATTGCCGTCCGGGCTTCGCTGACCGGCCATCTGGTGCTGTCCACCCTGCATACGAATGATGCGGTCAGCTCTATCTCCCGTCTGCGGGACATGGGCGTGGAGCCTTATCTGATCGCCTCATCGCTGATCGGCGTCGTCGCCCAGCGGCTGGTGCGCAAAGTCTGCGCGGACTGCAAGGAAGAATACACGCCGTCTCCGCAGGAGCTGATCCTGCTGGAGAAGCACGGACACCGGGTGGACAAGCTGTACCGGGGCCGGGGCTGCGGCAGCTGCAACTCGACCGGGTACCGCGGCCGGATCGCGATCCATGAGGTGCTGGTCGTGAATGACCGGATTCGCCAATTGGTCACCGATTCCGCCTCGGTCGAAGAACTGCGGGCAGCGGCTTCGGGAAATGGATTGGTGCCGCTGATGGAAGACGGCCTGCTGAAGGTAACCCAGGGTATGACCACGCTGCAGGAAGTGCTGCGCGAGACGGTCTCGCATGGATAGGGAGAGGAGAGTGACTGTCGGTTGAATGCACGACGGATTATAGAACTTCTTCATATGGCTTATTCATCCGGGGCCTCCGACCTCCATATTTCGGTCGGTTCTCCGCCGGTCCTGCGGATCGACGGCAGGCTTCAGCAGGTGGACGGCGGACCGGTCGGTCCCGGCGAGGCCGAGGAAATGGCGCTTGATCTGCTCGGAGCGGAGCGGGAAGCGGCTTTTCGCGAGGCGGGGGAATGCGATTTCTCTTATCCGATTTCGGGCGGTGTGCGCTTTCGCGTGAACGTATACCGGCAGCGCGGCGGCATCAGCATTGCGGCCCGCAGCATTCCGGCCGTGATTCCAACGCTGGAATCGCTCGGAATGCCGGCCGTGCTGGCTGAACTGGCAGCTAAGCCGCAAGGGCTGGTGCTGGTTACCGGGCCGACCGGCAGCGGCAAATCATCGACGCTGGCGGCCATGCTGAACGATATCAACCGCCGGGAGCGCAAGCACATTGTAACGCTGGAGGATCCGATTGAATTTCTGCACGCCCATGGCACCTGTCTGGTCGATCAGCGGGAGATCGGAAGCGACACGGCCAGCTTCGCGCAGGGTCTGCGCGCCGCGCTGCGGCAGGACCCGGACGTCATTCTGGTCGGCGAGATGCGCGACCTGGAGACGATCTCGGCGGCGGTAACGGCTGCCGAGACGGGGCACCTGGTGCTGGCAACGCTGCATACCTCGGATGCGCCGGGGACGATCGACCGGATTGTCGATGCTTTTCCGGGCCACCAACAGAATCAGATTCGTCTTCAGCTTGCTTCGGTTCTGCTCGCGGTGGTCTCGCAGCGGCTGTTCCCCCGAGCGGAAGGCAAGGGGCGGATGTGCGCGACGGAGGTATTGATCAACACGCCGGCCGTAGCGAATCTGATCCGCTCGGAGAAGACGCATCAGGTGAAGAACATCATGCAGACCGGACGGGCGCTCGGCATGCACACGCTGGAGATGAGCATCCGGGAGTCACTGGCCCGGAATCTGATTCATCCGGCGGCGGCCAGAGCCTATCTGACGGAGGTGAGAAGCGATGCCTCTGTATGAGTATCAGGTCAAGACGATCGCCGGGAAGGCGATCAAGGGCTCGCTTACCGCGCTGGACAAGGCGACAGCAATGGAGGAGCTGCGCAAGCGCAATCTGACGGTATTCTCGCTGAACGAGCGGAAGACGTCGCTGCTTCAGATGGACATCTATATCGGGAACCCGGTGAAGTCGATTCACTTCATCATCTACTGCCGGCAGTTCGCCACGCTGATGCGGGCCGGGGTGTCCATCGTTGACGCCACCCGCATTCTGGCGGAGCAGACGGAGAGCAAGCCGCTCGGCAAAGCGCTGGCGGACGTCGGGTCCAGCCTGCTGCGCGGGGTCGCTTTTTCCCAGGCGATTCAGGACCACAAGAAGATCTTCCCTCCGCTGTTCGTCAATATGATCCGCGCCGGCGAAGAGTCGGGGGATCTGGAAGGTACGCTGGACCGGCTCGCCGTCTTCTTCGAGAAGCAGCATTCGACGACGGAGAAGATCAAGTCCGCGCTGACGTATCCGATTACGGTCGGTGTGATGGCCGTGGCCGCTGTCATCTACCTGCTCTGGGCTATCGTTCCGCAGTTCGTCTCCATGTTCGAGTCCATGAACGCCGAGCTGCCGGCCATTACCAAGATGGTGCTGGTCATGAGCAAAAGCATTCAGGGCCAGTGGTACCTGTGGCTGCTGGCGGTTGTCCTGCTGGTCGCAGCCTACCAGGTGGCTAAGCGCACCGAGAAGGGAGCCTACGCGCTGGATTACGCCAAGCTGAAGATTCCGGTCTTCGGCAAGCTGAACCAGAAGGGCTCCATCGCCCAGTTCACCCGCACGTTCGCTTCACTTTATGCCAGTTCCGTGCCGATTCTGCAATCGCTGGCAATTGTCGAGGAGATTGCCGGGAACAAAGTGATTGGGAAGTACATCCGCAGCGCCGGCGATTCGCTCCGGCAGGGCAAGCCGCTGTCGGAGCCGCTTAAGAGAGCGTGGGTCTTCCCGCCGCTGGTTACGCAGATGATTGCCATCGGCGAGGAGACCGGAGCGCTCGATACGATGCTGAGCAAGGTCGCGGATTTCTACGAGATGGATGTCGAGAACACCGTAGACCGGCTGAAGTCGCTGTTGGAGCCGCTGCTGATTGCTTTTCTCGCAGGGGTGGTCGGAATTATCGTAGCGGCGATTATGCTGCCGATGTTCAGTTTGTACAGCAATATGTCTTGATAAATAGTCAACAGCCTTGAAAGGGGTGACGCCGGGAAGGCGGGGAGAAGCAAGGTTCGCCGCCGGACATGCAATGATAGAGGGTGTCGGAAATTTCCGGGAGTCAGGCTTTTGCTTTGTACTACACATCATTTAGGAGGAAATCAAATGTTGAAAGAAGCGATTCGCAAGAGATTGAGCAAGGAAGAGGGGCAGAAAGGTTTTACGCTGATCGAACTGCTCGCGGTTATCGTAATCCTGGGGATTATCGCGGTCATTGCGATTCCGTTGATTGGGAACGTCATTAGCAATACAAAAGATAATGCAGACGTTGCTACAGCCCGGCAAGTATATGATGCAGCTAGACTTTATGTCACAGGCGAAAAAGGCGGGGATTTTAAAAGTGCAGGGGATATAAAATTGACTGATCTGCAGAGCAAAGGGTACTTGGATAAGCCGCTTACTTTACCAAGCTCAAAAGTAGAAATTACAGAAGCAATTATTCATTTTAATTCTCAAGGTCAGCTCGATAATAAGACAACGACTGGTGCAGATGCTATAACTTTTACTCCTGCGACAGGTTCGGCTATTAAGTATAGTGCTAAACAGGTACTGAGCGCTAAAAAATAACATTTTGTAAGCCAAGGGAATCGGATCATTCCGGTTCCTTTTTTAATCTTACCGAAAAACCGGTATCATCCGATATATAGACTAAACCCCAAGGATTGTTCATCCCATACAGATAGGAATTCAAGCTATGACGATTGCAATCGCCATTTACCTTGCGCTGCTCGGACTTGTGCTGGGCTCGTTCTATAATGTGGTCGCGCTGCGGGTGCCGGCGGGAGAGTCGCTGACTCATCCTCCTTCGCACTGTACGGCTTGCGGGAGACGGCTGACGGCCCGGGATTTGGTGCCGGTGTTCAGCTGGCTGGCGTCGGGCGGACGCTGCCGCCACTGCGGGGCCAAGGTGTCCGTCCTGTATCCATTGGGCGAACTGGCGACCGGACTGCTCTTCCTCTGGTCCTTCCTGACCTTCGGCCTGACCGGGAGCACGCTGACGGCGCTTGCGCTGTCCAGTCTGGCGGTCCTTGTAACGGTGGCGGATCTGAAATACATGCTCATCCCCAACAAGGTGCTGCTGTTCTTCCTGCCGCTGCTCGGTCTGCTGACCGTGCTGTTCCCGCAGGAGCCGCTGTGGTCGCACGGGCTGGGCCTGCTGGCCGGAGCCGCGATTCTTTTCCCGCTCGTCTGGTTCGGCGGAATGGGGATGGGCGACCTGAAGCTGTTCGCGCTTCTGGGCCTTGCGCTGGGCTGGCAAGGGACACTGCTGGCCTTTCTGCTGGCCTGTCTGCTCGGCACCCTGATTATGGGCAGCCTGCGGCTGGCCGGGAAGATCGGACGGAAGCAGCAGGTTCCGTTCGGGCCTTTTCTGGCAGTCTCCGCCCTGATCGCCTATGCCTACGGCCCGCAGATTATCGGCGGGTATCTCTCGCTCATTCGTTAGGAGGATATCGAACTACATGCTGGGATTACACACACCTGCGGGCGGTCTGACGATTGGGCAGACGGGCATCCGCTACATCAGCCTCAAGAACACTAAATCATGGGAGGTCCGCAAACGCCGGTATCTGCCGCTTCCGCCCGGCCTGATCGTGGATAACCAGGTGGCGGACGAAGCCGGCCTGCTGGCCTTGGTCAAGGAATGGGTCAAGCGCGACGGCCTGCGCGGCAGCCGGGTGGCCCTGACGATCCCGCCATCGCAGATTGTTATCCGCAAAATGACGATCCCCAGCGGCAATGAACGCCAGGTGGAGCAGCTCGTCAAGCTGGAGGTGGAGACAGGCCTTCACCTGCCTTTTGAGAATCCGGTCTATGACTATATTACGACCGAAGTGGAAGAGGACAGCAGCAAGCTGCTGGTCTTCGCGGCGCCGCGAAGACCGATTCAGAGCTATGTGGATGTGCTGGAACAGGCCGGACTCCGGGTCGCGAGCGTGGAATTCACGGCCACGGCGCTGGCCCGGAGCTTGTCGGTGGCTCTGGGTGAGAGCTTTGGCGAGACCATGCTGGTCAATCTGGAAGACCACGTGCTGGATGTCTTCATGTTCAAAGACGGCAATCCGCTGTTCATGCGTTCGATTAACCTGGCGGATCTGAACCGTCCGTTCGCAGGTGCGGCCGATCTGATGCCGGGCATGGAGGAAGCCGCAGCGGCGGCTGAACCGGCTCCGGAGCATTTGTCGCCGGAGCAGATGGTAGAGATCACCGCCGAAATCTCGCGGATGCTGAACTTTTACCAATACAGTCTCCATGACGGAAATACGCGGATTCGGCAGGTGCTGGTAGCCGGTTCGCCGTTTGTACGGGGGCAGCTCGTCGAGGAGCTGCGCCAGACCCAGGCGGAGATGGAAGTCGCCATGACGGGGGTCTACCATACGAGCACAGGTGAACCCGACCCCGAGCTGAACGATTACCGGGTTGCATTGGGAGCGGCGCTGCGCGCCCACGGCGTGCTTCCGATCAATCTGCTGCCCCGGGAAGACCGGGAAGCAAGGGTTTTTCCCTATGTGGCAGGCAGTCTCGCCCTCCTGTGGGTGCTCGGAGCCATCGGCGTATCCCTGCTGTTCCTGACGGACCGGGGCAAGGTCGATGAGGGCAAGGAGATGATTCAGGGCGCGGAGGACCGCGGAATCATGCTCCAGGCCGAGATGGCGAAGATGAACGGTACGGCGGGACAGTTGAACCGCAAGGCTGCCATCGGCGAGATCATGAAGTACAAAATGAATATCGTGAACGTGCTGAATGAACTGACCGACGGTCTTCCGGCGGGCAGCGTGCTGCGAACGATGGACTACACCTACCTGACTTCTCTGGATCTGACGGTGCTGGTGCCGTCGATGGAAGACTCGGCCCGCTACCTGGCGGCCCTGCGTGAAATGTCGTTCACGGTCGATGCCTCGATCACCAAGCTGTCCCAGGGCGATCCGAACGCGGAGCCGGGTTCGCCGGCTTCGGCGAGCCGCATGTATACGGCGGTGTATAAAGTCAACCTGGACAAGCGCGGAGCAGGAGACGCAACGGACACTGGCAGTCAGGAGGGAGGAACCGACAGTGGAACAGATCAATAAGTACCGTTCTCCGATTGTGCTGGGCATTCTGGTGCTGTTCCTGGCGCTGCTGGCCTTCTATCTGCTGGGGGCCCGTCCGCTCTCGGAGAAGATCGACCAGCAGCAGGAGGAGCTGGCGCTGCTTAACCAGCAGAACAGTCTGATGGAGAAGAAGATGGATGAGCGCAAGGCCGACGGCTCAGCCGATTCGGAGAAGGCGGAACTGCTGGCCCAGCTGCCCAAGGGCGACAATGCGGAGACGCTGATCCTGCAGCTGCGGCAGATTGAGCTTCATACCGGCGCCCGGCTGAAGGATATCGGATTCGCGGTGAGCGAGCAGAACCCGATCCAGGTCATGAAGGGAACGTCGGTGCCCGAGTACCCGACCGTCAAGCAGCTGACGATGACCGCCGTGGTCGAGGGGAATTACTTGAGCGTCAGCCGGTGGCTGTATGAGCTGTACACGATGGATCGGATTGTCAATGTGGATTCGCTGTCTTTTCAGAAGAACACGGCGAACGGGACATCGGCGGCGGAATCGGGCATTCTTACAGCCAATGTGACGTTCTCGGCGTACTTTGAGGAGAGCGACGAGCCGACGGGACCGGCACAGTCGCTGCCGCAGGCAGACCGCGGCGGGACGACCGACACCGCGCAGGCGGAAGCTCAAGGAACGACAGGAAGCTAATACTGCCGAATGATCATATCCGGATATAGCAGCAGGGGGCCGTCCTTTGGGACGGGCCCCTTTTTGGGCAGGTTGACGGAACTGCCGAAGGCCGCCCCGAATTTTCCGGACAGACCGGGATGATGGCGTTTTCGATCCTGGCCGAAACGGGTATTCATGGGTACGGAGTCCTGCTCCGCTACATAATTCCAATCATTCCAAGGAGGAATGGACATGAACAGAGTGAAATGGTGGATCGGCGCGCTGACGGCAGTGGTAGGCTTGACGGCGGCGGGAAGCGGGGCGCTGGCCGCGCCGGCGGCCGCAACGCAGAAGGCGGCGGCCACGGCGGCGGCCAAGGCGAACCCGGCGATGGTCAACAACCTGACCTCCAGTACGCTGATTCCGCTGGTGCTGTACGCGCGGGAGATTTATTTCTACACGAACCGGGGCGGAAGCCTGGCCCAGCTCGAGACCTTCACGCACAACGGCCAGGAATTCCGCTATCTCTCCCGGGATCTCGGAACCCGTCAGCAGCTGCTTCATTACGTCAAAAAAGCCTACACGCACAACGCAGCAGCGTTCTACGTGCAGACTCAGTTCCTGGAGAACCAGGGCCGCATGGCCCAGGTCAATGCCGACATCGGCAACCTGCTGGAGTTCCACAAGGCCCAGGCGACCATGCTGTCCAAGGATACGACAAAGGCCGCGTTTGAATTGAAGGTCCCGTACCCGAACAATACGCAGAACCCGGAGACCTTGATCGTGAAGCTGAAAAAGGTAAGCGGCTACTGGCGGATCGACATGTCGCCGGACACCTTGTTCTAGGCCCGGTTCAACCGGGCGGCCGGTAATCATCGGAATGGGCCGAATGTGCCTTATCTCTCGCATCAGGTCGGAGACGCTTGCGGCTCCGGCCTTTTTGCCGTTCTCGGTGACAAAAGAGGCCGCGGCTCCCCGGCGTCTACTCCCCGCTTACGCCATCCTCGACCAGCCTCCGCTGCGGCGCGGACGAAGGCGAGGGAGCGGCCGCGCTCCCCGGAGCGACGGCAACCACGCGCTGCTGCGGCCAGTAGGTGTCCCGCGAGACGAGCGTTTTGCCGGTGACCTGTCCGTCCTCCCGGCGGATCAGGTACGTCTCGACGACATAGCCGGCCTTGCCCCGGACGAGTGTCCGGGAAGCGCCGCGGGCGACGGAAGCGTCGATGACCCGCCGTTCGCCCGGCGCCAGAATGTCCACGGTGGAGGAGCGAACCTCATAGACAATGCCTCTTGGAAAGGTGCCGTACATTTTGACGGTCAGCGTCCGGCCCCGCACCTCGGACCGGATGAGCAGATAGTGTCCGGTTGTGTTGCGGAACCGGAAGTTGATCGAGCCCTGCGCGAAGGTCGCATCCTGGCCTTTGGGGAGATAGCTCACCGGCAGCGAGTGATTGCGTCGTTCCACGATGTCCAGACCCAGCCGCAGCGCCGCTCCGTACAAGGTGCTGGACACCTGGCAGATGCCTCCGCCGACCCCGGGCGTCAGCCGGCCGTTGACGATAACGGGGGCCTGGCGAAAGCCGGTCGTGCGGGCAGCCTTGTCGATGGCAAGTCCGTAATCGAAGATTCCGGCAGGGGGGATGAGCGTATCGTTCACCGCCCGGGCGGCCGATTCCACGTTGTATACTCTTCCCGGTCCGCTGGCTCCGAGCGGCGTGCTCATCGACACAATCAGGCGGGAGACGCCCTGGGCCCTAAGGCTCGCCTCGGTGACGGCCGGAGGCAGCTCCGCCAGAGGCAGGTCCAGGACCCGGGGAACGGCATCCTCCGGCCCTCCCGGCTGAGCTTCGGGTCCGGCGGGGGCGTCGATCCCCGGCTCCCGGGGCAGGGAGGCCAGCAGCCGGCTCTCCAGCGCGGTCCAGTCGATCTGGCGCGAAGAGCGTCCCGGCGCGTACGTGATCCGGTCGTCCGGGGTTATCGTCCGGACCGCATTGACCGCCTCGCCGTAGCGGCTGTGCTGCCACTGTGCATTCAAAAGGCCGCGCAGCTTCCCGGAGTTCCATTCGGCTTCAAGCCGCCAGGTTCGGGGGAAGGTCCACCGGGTACGGACACGTTCCCACAGGCCGCCCTCTCCGAGCGAGTCTAGCGCATGCAGCAGGGTGTCTGCGCGGTACACGACGCCGGCTTCCGCCAGGGTCAGGCGGGCGGCTTCGCCCTGGTCGTCCCGCAGCGACAGGGACAGCCGTTCCATCCGGGCCATCGTCCGCTCCAGCTCCGCCCGGGCTTCGGGCAGAGTCCGCCCGCCGAGCTCCAGGCCGGCAAGCCGGACATGCGAAGGGACGGTGCGCTGGCCTGTATATAGAACAGCGCCTCCGTATAGCAGGGACAGCAGCAGCGCAAGACCGGTGCCGGCGACCAGAGCGCCGTGCCATTTTCTCATATCGGGGCTCCTTTACAGCTCACTAATGAAACAGAATGGGCATTGAAGGTCTTTCTGGGGGAATCATCCAGCGTCCGGGCGAAACGGTGCTTTCAGCTGGCCGAGGCGGCGGATGGCCGGGCTATACCCATGTATATGCCGGTCTTCGCCCAAACTTTCGGGTACTCAACCGATAGGGGATTTGTTACAATGGATATGTTGTGGCAATCTTGCCCTGCCTTCATTCGCAATAATTCTACGGGATAAGACATAATCGGGAAGTGATACAGTGATCGAGATGCAGGATGTATGGAAGACCTATCCGAACGGTACCCACGCGCTTCAGGGGGTATCGGTCAAGATCGACCGCAATGAGTTCGTCTATGTGGTCGGCCCTTCGGGTGCGGGCAAATCGACGTTCATGAAGCTGATTTACCGGGAAGAGACGCCGACCAAGGGGCAGATCTCCGTGGGCGGGTTCAATATCGGCAAGCTGAAACTCCGTAAAATCCCGTACGTCCGCCGGAACATCGGCGTCGTGTTCCAGGATTACCGGCTGCTGCCGAAGCTGACGGCCTTCGAGAATGTGGCTTTTGCCATGGAGGTTATCGAAGCGCCGAAGAAGCAAATCAAGAAACGGGTGAACGAGGTTCTGGAGTTGGTGGGACTGCGTTCGAAGGCCAACCGCCAGCCGTCCCAGCTCTCCGGCGGAGAGCAGCAGCGCATTGCCATTGCCCGGGCGATCGTCAACAATCCGTCCGTTATTGTAGCGGACGAGCCTACCGGCAACCTGGACCCCGAGACGTCATGGGGAATTATGCAGCTGCTCGACGAGATCAATTTCCGCGGCACCACGATTGTTATGGCGACGCATAACCGCGACATTGTCAACAAGATGCGCAAGCGGGTGCTGGCCATCGAGCACGGACAGATAGTCAGAGACCAGTTGAGAGGGGAATACGGCTATGAATTTTAGGACCTTCTTGCGCCACATGCGGGAAGGCTTCAAGAACGTATTCCGCAACGGCTGGATGTCCCTGGCCTCGATCACGTCCATCGTTGTCTCCCTGCTCGTGCTCGGCGTGTTCATTCTGCTGGTGCTCAACGTCAACGAGCTGGCGGACAAGGCCGACAGCGCGGTGCAGATCAAGGTGCATCTGGAGCTGAACGTCGACGAGAAGCTGCGGCAGACGCTGCAGGCCGAGATTGGAGCCATGCCGGAAGTCAGCAAAGTGGAGTTCATCTCGAAGGAGCAGGGGATGAAGGAGCTGCGCGAGGACCTGGGGCCCGACGCCGAGACGGTACTCGGAAGCTTCGACGAAGCGAACAACCCGCTGAACGAGGCGCTGCTCGTCGAGGTGGTTAAATCGACAACCGTCGGGGAAGTAGCCGCCAAAATCGAAAAACTCAACACAATTCACCCGGAGAAGCCGATATATAAAGTGAAATACGGCAAAGGGACGATCGAGACGCTGTTCAAGGTGACGCGGACGATCCGAAATGTCGGCTTTGTTTTTGTAGCGGGGCTCGGCGTGATGTCGATGTTCCTGATCTCCAACACCATCCGGGTTACGATTCTGGCCCGCCGCCGGGAGATTGGGATTATGAAGCTGGTGGGAGCGACGAACTCATTCATCCGCTGGCCGTTTTTTGTCGAGGGAGCGCTGATCGGAGTATTGGGGTCGGTCATTACAGTGCTTGTTCTCTACATCGGTTACACCGGGTTGTCGGAGACGGTCAAGAGCGATCCGCTGATCGGCTCCAGCCTGATTCCGTTCTCTGATATCTGGCTGCTGCTGAGCGGTCTCATGATTGGACTCGGCGTCCTGATCGGCGTCTGGGGAAGCACCGTGTCGATCCGCAAGTTCCTGAAGGTGTGAAGCATACAATTCGATTCGGAAGATAAAGGATGGGGAGCGAGATTTGAAAAAGATTGTTGCCGCCGGGTTAGCCGCGTTGCTGCTGTCTGCCGTCATATTCCAGCCCTCTGACGGATATGCCAAGAAAACGACGGTTCAGGAAATCGACCAGCAGTTGAAGAAGCTGCAGGAAGAGGTCAAGAGCGCCAAGGTCGCCCAGGAGAAAGCTGCGGCGAAAGGGCAGGAAGCCCAGCACTACAAGAACAAGACTACGCTGAATCTTCAGACGGTTCTCGACCAGATCGCGGGTGTAAAAGGCGAAATGAATGAAATTTCGGCCCGGATCGACGATACCGAGGAATCGCTGCAGGCGACAGCCGCCGATCTGGATGCCGCCGAGAAGCGGATTGCTTCCCGGGAGAAGCTGCTGGAATCCCGGGTCCGTCTGATGTATACCGATGGAACGGTCTCGTATCTGGATGTGCTGCTCTCTTCGACAAGCTTCTCCGATTTCCTGGACCGGGCGGATTCGCTGATGTCGATTGTTGACCAGGATCAGGACCTTCTGGCGCAGGACAAGCGCGACAAGGAGACGGTGGTTGCCAAGAAGCAGGAGCTGGAGGGCCAGTACGCCATGGCGAAGCAGCTCTATACGGACCTGGAGACCCGCCGCAGCGAGCTGAAGGAGAAGGAAGCGGAGAAGCAGGAACTGATCGAGATGTATGACCGGCAGATTGCGGACGCGGAGGATATCAGCGAAGAGCAGAATGCGAAGCTCGTCGAATTGGCGTCCACCCGGGCCGCTCTGGAGCAGAAGAAGGACAAGATCAAGGCGGAAGAAGCCGCCCGGCGGGCCGCAGAAGCCAAGGCGGCGGCTGCGCGGAAGGCGGAAGCGGCAAGAAAGGCGGCTGCCGCAGCTGCCGCAGCAGCGGCAGCCAGATCGTCGTCCGTTGCGGTCTCAGCCAACGAGACCGAGAGCTCTTCAGGAAGTTATGCCTTCGGCAGCGGCCCGCTGCTGCTGCCGGTAGGCTCGGCGCCGATCTCCTCGAACTACGGCTACCGGATTCATCCGATTACGGGCGCGCGGAAGCTGCATACCGGCATCGACTTTGCGGTCGGGCAGGGGACGGCGATCCATGCCGCCGAATCGGGAACCGTCATTGTAGCCGAGTGGTGGAGCGGTTACGGCAATTGCGTCATCATCGACCACGGCGGCGGCATGTGGACGCTCTACGGCCATATCCGCGACGGCGGCATCAAGGTCAAGAACGGCGACCATGTCGAGCGGGGCCAGAAGATCGCCGAATCCGGATCGACCGGACAATCCACCGGTCCCCATCTGCACTTTGAAGTGCGAATCGACGGGAAGACCGTCGATCCGTCGGACTATTTGTAAGCACCGGACCCGGGAGGCGCATGCGCCGCTTTCTCCCGGCCAGCCGCGCAGCGCGGCGCCGCCTGTCGACAGGCGGTGCCGCTTTTTTGAATAAAAACGCCCGAACGGCATATACTGGAAGGCACAACCGTCCGCGCTGGCCGCGGCGGCTGTGTCTGGACATGCCCGACAATGGACAAGAAGGGTCGGTGAAACCGCATGAAGAAGAGCACGGCAGCCATTATGGTGATATTTGCTCTGCTGTTCGGCAGTCTGCTGACGCTGGCGGCGACCGGAAGCCTGTTCCCGGAACAGGCAGCGGGTCAATCCGCGGCGGCCGCGGTTACAGACGGCGGACTGGATTCCAAGGAATCGAAGAAGCTGGGAACGGCGATCAGTCTGATCGAGGATTACTATTACGCCGGGGTAGACCGGGAGAAGCTGATCGACGGCGCCGTTAACGGAATGATGGAGGCGCTGGGCGATCCGTATTCCAACTACATGGCCAAGGAGACCGCCGAGAAGTTCGAAGAGAGCATCGAAGGCTCCTTCACAGGGATTGGCGCCGAGGTGTCTTCCGAGAACGGGAAGATTACCATCGTCTCCCCGATCAAAGGCTCGCCCGCAGACAAAGCGGGGCTGAAGGCCAAGGACATTATCCTCTCGGTGAATGGCGAATCGCTGACCGGGATGGATTTGAACGATGCCGTCGCGAAGATCCGGGGCCCGAAGGGCAGCGTCGCGAAGCTTGCGGTCCAGCGTACAGGCTCCGGCCAGGCGCTGACGTTCGATATCGTCCGGGACGATGTGAAGCTGGAGACAGTGTACGCCAAGATGGAGGATGACCGCATCGGCGTCATCGAAATCACCCAGTTCTCCATGAACACGGCGGAGCGCTTCAAGGAAGAACTGAAGAAGCTGGAGAGCCAGGGCATGAAGGGCCTGGTCATCGATGTCCGGAACGACCCCGGCGGCGTGCTGCCAGTCGTCATTGATATTGCCGAGCAGTTCGTTCCCAAGGGCAAGACGGTCGTTCAGGTAGAGGATAAAGAGAAGAAGCGGGACGTGACCAAATCAAACGGATCGGGCAAACCGTACCCGGTTGCGGTGCTGATTAACAAGGGAAGCGCCAGCGCCTCGGAGATCCTGGCCGGAGCGCTCCAGCAGTCGGCAGGGGCCAAGCTGATCGGCGAGAATTCCTTCGGCAAGGGCACGGTTCAGACCAGCTTCGAGAAGCAGCTGGGGGACGGCAGTCTGCTGAAGATCACCATCGCCAAATGGCTGACCCCGAACGGAAGCTGGATTCACGGGAAAGGCATTCTTCCCGACATCGCGGTGGCTCAGCCGGCCTATTTCTCGGCGGCGCCGATCGACAAGACAAAGACGCTGCAATACAACAGCAACAGCGAAGACGTCAAGAATGCGCAGATTATGCTTCAGGGCCTCGGCTTCAAGCCTGGCCGCCAGGACGGCTACTTCGACGCCGGAACGAAGGCGGCGGTCAAGAAGTTCCAGGCATCGGTTAAGCTTGCGGCAACCGGAGAGATCGACGCCAAGACCGCGCAGTCGCTGGAAGCGGCGCTGATCAAGGCGATCCAGAATCCGGTGAACGACAACCAGCGCAACCGGGGAATCGCGGAGATCCGGAAGGAAATTGCGGCGCAGGCGTCGAAATCCTAAGAAGGCTGACTTTCAGCCTTCTTCTTTTTTTTGCACGATAGTCCGACTCTGATGGAACAAGGAGCTGATGATCGGTTTGAACGAATGGAATACCTTGCTGGCGGAATGGGGCTATGCTGCGCTGGACTTGCTGATCCAGCCCTTTTACTATATGGCGGTCTTGTTTATGTTTCTCTATTACTTGCGGCAGACCGCGGCGGAGCGGCGGCTGATTCATGTGAAGCTGCACAGCCCCGGCGCGGAGCTGTGGCGTTCTCTCTGGTCCGGTCTGCTGGCGGGCCTCGGGGTCTCGGCAGCCGGCGCAGCGCTCGGCATATCGCTCTCCCCTGCGGGCGTCGCCGCCATCTGGATCGTCAGCCTGCTGCTGCTGCTGCTCCGGGTCCGGGCGTTCTGCTTCGCTTATGCGGCCGGAACGCTCGGCGTGCTCCAGTTCGTACTCTCCTTCTTCCCGGATGCGCGGCTCCCCGGATGGGGCGGCGAGCTGCTGCAAGCCGTCCGGGACCTGGATATTCCGGCGCTCGTCGTACTCGCCGGACTGCTGCACCTGGCGGAGGCGCTGCTGGCCCGCCTGCAGGGTCCAAGCCTTGCGACCCCGCTCTACCTGGAAGGCAAGCGGGGCCGCACGGTCGGCGGCTACCGGCTGGATGCCTTCTGGCCGGTGCCGCTGTTCCTGCTGATCCCGGCGGGCTCCGCCGCCGGGGAACTGCCCTGGCCGACGCTGCTGGGCGGCGGCCTGGGGCTGGTCTCCCTTCCCGTCGTCATCGGCTACAGCGACTGGACGACGGGACGGCTGCCGCGCGTCAAGGCGGCCCGCGTCTTCGGGCGGCTGCTGCTGTACGCCGCCGCCCTGGTGGTTCTGGGCCTGGGCGCGGCCTGGTGGAGCCCGCTCACGCTGCCGGCGGCGCTGGCCGCGCTGCTGCTGCACGAAGGGCTGGTCTGGCTCGGCGCCCGCGAGGAGCGCCGGTCCAGCCCCTTCTTCGTGGACCCGCCGCACGGCCTGAAGATTATGGCCGTGCTGCCGGCAAGCCCGGCCGACGAGCTGGGCGTCCAGCCGGGAGAGATCCTGGTCCGGGTCAACGGAATGCCCGTGACCGGACGGGCGCAGCTGCACGAAGCGCTGCGCCTTAACCCGGCGTACTGCAAGCTGGAGGTGCTGAATGCCGCCGGGGAGAGCAAATACCTGCAGCGGCCGATCTATGACGGCGACCATCACCAGCTTGGCGTCATCCTCGCGCCGCTTCCCGACGAGGACGTAACGGTGCCGGAGAAGGCGCCCAGCCTGCCGGCCGTCGTTGCGCTCCGGACCGGGGCGCGCCGCCGCGGCCGGACGGAAGCGGAGCCTGCCGCCCAGGAGCACGGATCGGCCGAAGCGTAGGCGCGGCCCGCTAACTTGGCAGCGGGGCCTCATTCGGGTATAATGAAGAGAGTATAATGCAAACCGAATAATTCAGTGTTATCGGAGGAGCCTGTCACCAAGGGCTCCTCTTTGTCTTTTTTCGGACAATTGAAGCCATACTAGAATCGAAGGAGCGTATGCCGACATGGAAATGATTCTGACCTTACTGCTGATTATCTTCTTCACCAAAATTGCCGGACATGTCTCCGTACGCCTCGGACAGCCGGCCGTGCTCGGCGAATTGATTGTGGGCATTGTGCTCGGCCCGGCTGCGCTGGGCTGGATCGAGAGCGGCGAATTTATTCATGAACTGTCTGAAATCGGTGTCCTTCTTCTGATGTTCATTGCAGGCCTGGAGACCGACCTGGAGCAGCTGCGCCGCAACTGGAAATCGGCCTTTGCCGTAGCGGTGCTGGGCATCGCGCTGCCTTTCTTCGGCGGAACGGCCCTCGGGGAAGCATTCGGGCTGGATGGGCATGAGTCGCTGTTCCTCGGTACAATTCTGAGCGCCACCTCGGTCAGCATCTCGGTTCAGGTGCTGAAGGACATGAACCGGCTGAATTCCCGGGAAGGCTCGACTATCCTTGGAGCCGCCGTCGTCGACGATATTCTGGTCGTCATTCTGCTTGGTCTGCTGACGAGCTTCTTCGGAATGGGGGAGAGCGTATCCATCGGCGTATTGATCGGCAAAAAACTGCTGTTCTTCACCGTTGCCATCGCCGCTGCGTTCTTCGTCGTTCCGCGCGTCATGAAATGGATCGCGCCGCTGAAGGTGGCCGAGGCGGCGCTGTCGGCAGCGCTGATCGTCTGCCTGGCCTATGCCTGGTTTGCCGAGTGGACCGGCATGGCCGGCATTATCGGCGCATTTGCGGCGGGCATCGCCGTGGCGCAGACGCCGCTTCGCAAGAAGGTGGACCGCAAGCTGTCGCCGCTGGCTTACGGCATCTTTGTTCCGGTCTTCTTCGTCAGCATCGGGTTGAATGTTACCTTTGACGGGGTGCTGGACCAGATCGGCTTTGTAATCGCGCTGTCGGTTATTGCAATTCTGACGAAGCTGATCGGCGGCGGTCTGGGCGCCCGGCTGACCGGATTCAAATGGCGTTCTTCCTTGGCCATCGGTTCGGGGATGATCTCGCGCGGAGAGGTAGCGCTTATTATCGCCGCCTCGGGTCTGAGCAGCGGTCTGCTGCCCAAAGATTACTTCACCTCGGTCATTATCGCCGTGATTGTGACGACGCTGGTGACGCCGCCGATGCTCAAGGCCATGTTCCGCCGCCAAGGCGAGCACGACAAAGAGCCGGAGCATGGAGGAGAGGCTGCGGCAGACCGAGTATAAGGTTTATAAATACCACAAGGGTACCCGGCACCGCTTGAGCGGCTGGCCGGGTACCCTTGTGTTCGTTATGCCGGTTACAGCTTCTCGGCGTCCAGCACATAGGTCTGGAGCAGCTTCCATTCGCCGGCTGCATTCTTCTTGACGGTCGTTACCGTCGCGGCCCGGTTGTCCTCGAAGGCCGGACCCTTCCGCTTCTTGGCGGTCTGAATCGCATAGACGGCCGCGTTGGTTCCGTCGTAGGAGATGATTTTGGCCGTTTCCAGGCTGTACGTAAGATCATACGTCCGGAACAGGTCGCTGTACTTCTGCTTCATCTGCTCCAGGTCGGCGCTGCTTGCGTCCACGGTCGCCAGGAAAGCGGTCAGATCTTCCGCGTTGGCCGCATCGAAATTAGCCTTCAACTGCTGAGCGATGGCCTTCTGGTCAGCTTCGGGGACGGTCACGGAAGCTTGAAGCTGTTCATCGGAGACCAGGTACTGGATACCGGTAATCTGGGCATTGGCAATTGCCCAGCCCTGATCTCCCTGCCGGACAATCCGGTACGTATTCTCCGACCGGCTGTCCGGCTTGAACGGCCCGCTGGTAATATGCGTGTACTCAATCGTATGGACGATAATTTCATTGGCCTCCGCACGGACAATGTGAGCCTGTTCCAGCTTCAGCTGCTGTCCGTTCGCGGTCACTTGTTCCCGCTTCTCGGTCAGCGACCGGGCGAGATCGGAGCCGGGAACGAACAGGGAGAGAATGGCGTCAAAGTCATACCGGTTCACCGCGCCGGCGTACTTCTCGAAGAACGCCTTCATCTCCGGTTCCGCCTTCGCCGTATCCGCCGAGGTGATCAGAACCGCTCGGTCTTCGGCATCCCATTCTACCCGGCCGCCCCAGGTTTCACTGATGAAAGAGGCGGGGACATAGACGGCTCCCTTGATGGATCGGGGAGCAGCGGCCAGTTCCCGGACCTGGCCGTTCACGGTTCCCTGGGTACTGCCGATCTGGAGCTTGAAGGTCTGGGTGCCTTTGCTGCCGCGGATTGCTCCGGTAGCCAGGTCGTAGGTGACCTGAATGCCGAGCTTCTGCAGAACAGGACGAAGCGGTACAAATACGGTTCCGTTCGACTCTACCGGATTTCGTCCGGCCAGCTCCAACAACTGGCCGTCCACCTGGATCAGAATGGGCGCAGCGGGCGCGGCTCCGGCGGGCAGCGCAATGGCTCCCGACAGCAGCAGCGCGGCGAGCGCAGCTTGGGTTTTTTTCATCATCACAGCTCTCCTTGTCAAAGAATGACTTTCAGGAAATATTCACCATCCTGCATCATTCCGAAACGGCAAGGGCCTGTGCACCGCCTTCTCAGGGGTTGAGCGGGGTCGAGCCGATAACGAACGTTCCGCCGATCTTCCACTGCCCGTCGGCATTCTTCACCATGCGGAAGACGATTTCATTCCGGTTGTCCTTATAATCCGCACCCTTGACTTTCCGGATGGCGACGTTGAAGAGCAGTGCGCATTCTTTGCCGGAGTAAGCGATGATGCGGCTGTTCTCCACGGTATAGGCGAGATCATAGTTCTGAAAAGCCTGGGTATAGCCGGCCTGCTCCGAAGCCTGGGGCTCCTTCTCGAACAGACCGAACAGCGCGTCTGCCTGTTTCTTAGCGGCATAATCATAATAGTTCTTCAGAACAGTCTGAACCGCTTCTGCATCCTCGGCGGGAACGGTCAATTGAACATTGCGCTGTGCGTCGGAGAGCAGGTACTGAACGCCGTTGATGGTTACATCGCGGATCCGCCAGTTGTCCTTGGCGTAGATCAGATGATAGGTATTGGAGGAACGCTGGTCCGGTTCGTAGGGTCCGCTGATGTGAGAGGTGCTCTCCACCGTCTGCACAATGGCGTCATTGCCCTGAAGCTTCAGGATGGAGGCTTGTTCCACGGCTGTCTTCATGTCGGAAGCCGCCATTGCTGCCTGAATCTGGCTCCGTACCGCTGGTACGTTCAGAGGAGAATCGGAGGTGAACAGGCTCATGAAGCCCTCCAGGTTCTCCGTATTGGAATATTCGACGTATTGGCTGAGCAGCGTCTTGATGCCGGAAGGATCGGCGGGGCTTGTAATCGACACCATACTGCTCTTGGCATTCCAGGCAACCGAGCAGCCGAACGCTTCTCCGATCAGGCGGAGCGGCACATAGACGGTTCCGTTAATCTTCTGCGGGGCAAGGGAGAGCTGAACAGCTTGTCCGTTGATTGTGGCCCGCTTGCTGCCGAGCTGAAGCTGGATGCGCAGTCCGTTCTTGGCGCCGGTAATGACGCCGGTCTTGGCGTCAAGCGAAGCCTGGGCCCCGTATTTCTGGAACAGCGCGCGCATCGGGACCAGGACCGTTCCTTCTTGCTGAACCGGGGCCAAGTCTCCGAAAGAGAGCGCCTTCTGATCGATCTGAACGGTAATCGGCTTGGATGAGGCTGAAGCGGGAGAGGCGGGAAGGGTGCAAGCTCCGGACAGCAGCAGGGCGGCCAGCGCCAGTTGAAGTTTCTTCATCGTTTAACACTCCTTTAAGTGGTCATACCTGTTGAAAATTATAGGACGCCGGAGACGCACCCGGCAGGTCCAGGCAGGATATTGACAGCGGGACAAAATCGTGGGACGCTTCACAATTTTTCCTGATTTGGCGCCGGCCTCCGCCTTAAGACCGAGCCGCAAAACCGTTCGCTGGTCGGTTCCTTCTCTCTGCTCCAGGCCCTACACTGGAAAGCACGGGAACCATACATAGAAGAAATACAGCCAGAGAACGACCGCAAATTATTGGGGAGTGGAAGGAGAGATTGGCAAGTGGAACGATTAACGAGGTGGACATTCAGGAACAGGGCGGCGGCCGGGCTGCTTATCGTCATCGCACTAATTGCAGGGGTGATGAGCTACTTCAAGCTGCCGATGGAATTTATGCCGGAGGCGGACAATCCGCAGGTGACGGTAACCGTACTCGGACCCGGGCAGGATACGGCGGCAATGGAGGAACGGGTAACCGGGCCAATTGAATCGGCGGTATCGGCTGTCAAAGGCAAGACGGGCATCCTGTCGACGACAGGGGACGGTTACTCGCAGATCAATCTGAACTTCGACGGCAAGACGGACATGAAAGCGGCGTCCCAGGATGTGCAGAAGGCCGTCGATGCGCTGACATTCCCCGAGGGGGTCATGAAGCCGTTTGTGGTTCAGCTGAATACTTCCATGATTCCGGTCTCGCAGTTGACCATGGCCTTCGACGAGGGACTGACGGAGCAGGCTTTGCAGAAGGTGGAGAAGGAGATTCTTCCGGCGCTGGAGGATATCGACGGGGTTGCGAATGTGGCCCTTTACGGCCGGAGCGCCCCGGTGGTGAACGTCCGGATGGATCCGGCCAAGATGGCCGCCAGCGGCGTATCGCTGCCGCAGATCATGGGCGTTCTCCAAGGGCGCAGCGTCTCGGCATCCATCGGCGAGCAGACGATCGCCGGAGAGACGGGCAGCGTGAACGTAACGGCCCGGATCGACAGCGTGGAGACGCTGAAGCGGCTGCCGGTCGCAGACGGCGTCACGCTGGGCTCGGTAGCCGCCGTTGAAGTGCGGCACGACCAGGAGAGCGTCAGCCGCTCGAACGGCCGGGACGTGCTGGTTGCAAGCGTAACGAAGGAAGCGGGCGCCAATGCGGCGGACGTCGGAAGCAAAGTGGCCGATAAGGCCAAAGAACTGAGCAAGAGCGTCAAAGGCGCTCATGTGGAAGTGATATTCAGTACCTCGGATATGGTCGTCGATTCGGTCAACAGCATGATGCGCGAAGTGCTGCTCGGCGCGCTGTTCGCCACGATCGTCATCCTGATCTTCCTGCGCAATGTGCGGGCGACGCTGATTACAGCGGTCTCGATTCCGCTGTCGCTGGCCGTCACGCTCTATCTGCTCGATCTGTCGGGCATTACGCTGAATATCATCACGCTGGGCGGCGTGGCTGTAGCGGTCGGCCGTCTGGTAGACGACAGTATCGTCGTCATCGAGAATATTTACCGGCGGCTTCAGAGGGAAGCCTTCTCTGTAGACATGATTGTCTCGGCGACCAAGGAAGTAGCGGCAGCCATTACATCGTCCACGATTGCAACGGTGGCGGTATTCCTGCCGATGGGTCTGCTGCGGGGCAGCCTTCAGGCTTTTCTCCTGCCGTTCGCCCTCACCGTTACCTACTCGCTGCTGACTTCGCTCGTGGTCGCCCTGACGGTGGTGCCGCTGCTTGGTTCGGGCTTGCTGCGCAAAGGCGGGCTCCGGGAGCATAAGCCTTCGCGCTCGTTCCTGCGGTTCCTGAACTGGAACCTGAGCCATAAATGGGTCTCGCTGACGCTCGGAACGGTGGTGCTGATCGGGTCGATCGCCGCCTACGTCACGATGCCGAAAGCCGCGCTGGACGCATCCGACGCCAGCTATGTATCGGTCCAGCTCAAATATCCGAACGACAAGCCGGTTGCCGAAGTGCTGGAGCGGGGCAAGCAGCTGGAGGCGGAGCTTATCAAGCAGCCGCAGACCGGGGATGTCGTCATGCAGTCGGGCAACAGCGCCGATATGGCCAAGTGGGGCAGCGTCTCATCAACCGCGCTGGTCGATTATACGATTGTTATCAAGAAGGGCACCAATGCCCAGGCGCTGATCGACCATATTGAGAGTCTGGCCGGCGACTATAAGGGAGCGGTTCTCTCGGTCAGCGAGATGAGTCTGATGGGCTCGTCCGGCGCGACCGAGTATATCGACATTGTCGGCGATGATCTGGAGACGCTGAAGCCGGTAGCAGCCGAAGTTCAGAAGGCGATTCAGCCGGTGGAAGGCATCCGCAAGATTACGAGCAATATGGATGATACGAAGCCGGTCTTTGCCTTCAAAATCGACCCGGCCGTCTCCGGCGGCCAGGAGATTTCCCAACAACTGGCGGCGGTGCTCAACCCGATCCCTCTCGGAGAGATCGATCTGAACGGAGCGCCATCCAAAGTGATGCTGGCGCCGTCCTCTGCGCCGAAGACGGAGAGCGACCTGCGGAACCTGACCATTCTGACGGCGCAGGGTCCGAAGAAGATCGGCGAAATCGCCGAGCTTGAAACCACCCGCCAGCCGGCGATGCTCTATCACAAGGACGGCAAGCCGTACATCCGGATTACGGCCGATGTCGATCCGAAGCGCGTCTCGGAGATCGGCAAGGACATTGCCGCTAAGACGAAGGATATCAAGACTCCGGATGGCGTCAAGCTGTACGCGGGCGGCGCCTCGGCAGAACAGAGCGGAGACTTTGCCGACCTTGGCATGACGGCGCTGCTGTCGATCGGCCTGGTCTACCTCATTATGGTCCTGACCTTCCGTACCCTGCGCGCTCCGCTGGCCATCATGTTCTCGCTGCCGCTGGCGGCAATCGGCGCCGTCATTGCGTTGCTGATCTCCGGAACAACGCCGGACTTCACCGCGCTCTTCGGAGCCCTGATGCTGATCGGCATCGTAGTGACCAACGCGATCGTGCTGATCGACCGCGTCAAGCACAACGAGGACTCGATGAGCATCCGCGAATCGCTGCTGGAAGCCGCCGGCACGCGGATGCGGCCGATCCTGATGACGGCTGTCGCCACCATCTGCGCGATGGTGCCGCTGCTCTTCGGCCACTCCGAGCAGGGAAGCATTGTCTCGCAGAGCCTGGCCATCGTCGTTGTCGGCGGGCTGACGGCCGCGACGGTGCTGACGCTGGTCGTCGTGCCGGTCATCTACGAGCTGCTGCATTTCCGCAAGGCGGCGCGCCAGCGCCGGCAGAATGTACAGAAGGCGGCATAGCATAAGCCGTCCGTATAAGATCACGGCCCTGCGGCCGCACAGAATAAGCCCGGTGAGGAATCGCCGGGCTTTCGTCTGCTCTGAAGGCCGTGAACAAGGCGAAGGACGCATTATATCAGAACAGGAACCTGCCTGACAATATCCTGCTTGGACATTTCAGGTTATTCGTATTGCCTTCAGAATTAGAGGAGAGCTGGGGCTGAGGGAGCAGGCTGAAAGTCTCTCGGTATCAGCCTAGGGAGCTTAGAAGGATACTTTGCCAGATTGTAAGCGCTCTTAAAATATTCAACAGTTAGGTAAGGAGATGCAGATAGAATGAAATACCTCATTGAGTCCGGCACCACCCTGGAGTTTGAGAATGTGGTGGCATTGCGTAAAAAGGTCGTTTTCGAGCAAATGAATCAAGAAATTGATTCTTTTGTGGAGTACCTGAGAAGCTTGGGCTTGGTAAGAAAGGGGCCGTTTATAACGGTAACCTTTGCCGTGGAGAACGATGGGAATCAGCGGCAAGTTATTGATATGGAATTTCTGGTGGCTGTGGATCGGGGCGTCAAGCTTCATCCGGAGTACCGTTACTTGCCCAAGTTCTATCTCACCAATGCCTTGCTCTGTCGGTATAAAGGATCACCCGAAGAAGTGCATCTTGTTTATGAAAGTTTTGCCGAGTATATGAGTAAGAACGGCTTGCAGCCAATTACCGCTTATTACAACGTCAATCATGACTCCGAGACCGGCGGCGAGATTCAAATCGATATGTATGTTGCAGTTAATCCTTGCCTGCTTTGAGCAGAACAGCAACGAAAGGGGGTGAATGGGAATGAATATGGCGATTGGAGATCTCAAGGGCTTCACACTGATCCAGGAAGAGATGCTGCAGAGCATTAATGGAGGCATCGATTGGTGGAACGTAGCCAAGTCGGCTGCGATTGGAGGAGCTTCGGGCGCAGTTACAGGAGGACTGGCATTTGCCGGTGCCGGAACTGTGGTAGCGCCTGTGGTTGGCACTGTATCTGCCGGAGCGGCAGGTGCGGTGGTAGGCGGTGTTGTAGGCGCGCTTTCGGGCGCGGCTAAGAGTATCTGGAAACAAGTCTGGTAATGACAGGGGGAGAAAATAAAAGATGCAATATGCGCTGAGTAACGGTTTTGTTGAAATGAACAGTTCTGAACTCATGGAAGTTAACGGCGGTTCCTGGTGGAAAGATGCAGTCGTAGGTGCCGTAGTAGGAGGAGCTGCCGGTGTCATTCGAGGAGCGGCGATGGGAGCGCTGATCGGGGCAACGGCAGGCCCTGGCGGAGCGGTAGCCGGTGCTATTTCCTGCGCAGCTTATTACGGGGTCCGCGGCGCGGCTACCGGTGCTGTATTTGGCGGTTCGGCAGGAGCGGTAAGCGTAATTTTCTAGTATTCCATATACCTGGAGCTGCGGCTCCAGGTATTTTCGCTAACGTTAGACAGGAGGTGCACGATGAATAAACATACGAACGGGTTTACTCTTTCGGTTGCGGGACTCGCTTTGGTTGCTGTCTCTATCTATCATACTTTAACTGTATGGAATACCGTACTGTTCATGGTAGGTTTGTTTTTTTGTTTTATGCCGTTTGACCTTAGATTTGCTTGGGAAGAGAGGAAGGGGAACAGTGAAATGAAGCCCACGGTTTCTTTTGGCTTTTTGGTATTTGTAGTTGTCGGTTTTGCTCTTATCTTAACTTCTCTTGCGGATGATATGAAGGTGGTTGACCTGCTGCTATTCGGTGTTGGGCTTGCTTTAATGTTCAATCCCCTTATTCGAAGCATATCTAAAAAGAAGTAACGATCTATCGATAATTAGAGTTTTGGAAGCGGCGGTGATGGAGCTGTTCAACAAGTATATTTGCATCAAACAACATGATTACAAAGATTGCGGTGCGGCTTGTCTGGCAACAGTCTGTAAGCAGTATGGACTCAAAATTCCGATTTCCAAAATACGGGAAGTCGCAGGAACAGACAATCAAGGTACCAGCGCCTATGGCCTGGTTAAAGCCTCTGAAGAATTAGGCTTTACCGTAAAGGCGGTTAAAGGAAATCGAGAGTCTCTGTTCAGCGAATTCCCGTTGCCGGCCATCGCCCACGTAGTAGTCGATGAACGGCTGCTGCATTATGTAGTCATCCATAAAGTTGATAAAAACCTGATCACCCTGGCTGATCCAGCGAAGGGAATACTGAAGCTCCCGCCGGAGGAGTTTCTCAAAATCTGGACTGGCGTTCTTATATTAATGGTTCCTACCCCTCAATTCCAGAAGGGGAACCAGACTAAAGGGCTATTCTCCCGTTTTTTTGGGCTGTTAATCCCGCAGCGGCGAATGCTCTTTGGCATTTTTCTTTCTTCAATGCTGTTTACGGTACTGGGGATTTTATCGGCGTTTTATTTTCAATTGCTGATCGATGAAATTCTTCCTTATAGCCTAAGCAGAACGCTGCACATTGTGTCGATTGGTGTAATTGTATTGTTTATATTCAAGGTTCTTTTGAATGCATTTCGGAGTCATATTTTGCTTACCCTCAGTCAAAATCTGGATATTTCGCTGATTTTGGGCTACTACCACCATGTCCTTAAGCTGCCCATGAATTTCTTCGGAACTCGCAAGACCGGCGAAATTATATCTCGGCTTATGGATGCTTCCAAGGTAAGGGATGCGATTTCTACCGCTACGCTAACGGTGATGATCGATACCATTATGGTTGTGGCCGGTGGGGTTATCTTATATGTCCAGAGTCCGCTTCTTTTTGGCATAACCGTACTGATGATTCCGTTGTACCTTTTGTTAGTCTGGGGATTTCACAAGCCTTTTGACCGTCTCAATCGGGAACAGATGGAGAAGAATTCTCAATTGACTTCTTACATCGTAGAGTCGATCGAGGGCATCGAGACCGTCAAAGCTTACCGTGCCGAAGCACAGGCTGGATTTGAGACCGAACAGAAATTTGTCGGTTTTCTGAAATCCGTTTTTCGGCTGGGGTTAATCAACAATATCCAGAGTTCTTTAAAGGCGACTGTGCAGATGATTGGCGGAGTGATTATTCTCTGGGTAGGCGCTGTCCAGGTTATTCAAGGCGATCTGTCCATCGGACAATTAATTGCTTACAATTCGCTCCTGGCTTATTTTCTGGAGCCTATTCAGAATTTGATCAACCTTCAGCCCACCCTTCAGACGGCAGTCGTAGCTGCAGACCGTCTAAGCGAAATTCTGGATCTCGAAGCGGAGAAACAAAATGACGAGGACAAAAAAATACGGCCGGAGCGTCTAAGGGGAGATGTTGATTTTCGAGGAGTCAGCTTCCGGTATGGAACCCGTTCT
Organism: Paenibacillus glufosinatiresistens; assembly: GCF_031470375.1. NCBI lineage: Bacteria > Bacillati > Bacillota > Bacilli > Caryophanales > Paenibacillaceae > Paenibacillus > Paenibacillus glufosinatiresistens. The sequence goes on along the minus strand of NZ_JAVFHT010000005.1, from coordinate 56,063 downwards.
CTGGTCCTTGAGGATATTAGCCTTACCATCAATCAGGGAGAGAAAATTGCGTTGGTTGGTGAAAGCGGCTCCGGCAAGACCACTCTGATTAAATTGCTGATGCAGTTCTATTTGCATGAAAAAGGAGATATCCTGATTGGCAATTACAACATCAAGGATATTCATTTGGATCGATTAAGAGACCGGATTGCTTATATCTCGCAAGAGACCTTCTTCTTCAGCGGAACGATTCGGGAAAATCTCTGCCTGGGCGCTGCGGCAGACTATAATCTGGAGCAATTAATAGAAGCTTGTGAAATTGCACAGGCACATGAATTCATTAATCAACTGCCATTACGGTATCAGACGATTCTGGAGGAGAATGGAGCCAATTTATCCGGGGGTCAAAGACAACGGCTGGCGATAGCCCGAGCTCTGTTGCGACAACCGGATATTCTGATTTTGGATGAAGCGACAAGCAATTTGGATTCGACTACCGAAAAAGCCGTGTCCGAAACGATAAATAGCCTGGATGATATGAGCATGATTATTATCGCGCACCGGCTCAGTACCATTATGCGTTGCGACCGTATCTATGTTATGGATAAGGGACGGATACTGGAGGCGGGGAGTCACCATCAGCTTTTGCAGTGCCGAGGGAAATATTACAGTCTTTGGAAAGATCAGTTGCCGGAGAATGAACAGAAGCTTGTGCTGGCGGGCGGATAAGGTGGCCGAATAGAATGGACATAAAAATAAGAGAGCTTAGCGAAATGACAGACAGTCGGGAGATGCTTGAATCTAAGACACATCCCTTCATAACCGTTTTTCTGGTTATTGTGATGCTGCTGCTAGGGACGGTCTTGGTGTGGTCCTATTACGGCAGTATTGATGTGACTGCTAAGGCTGCGGCTGTGGCAAGATCCAATGAGAAGGTCAGCACCGTCCAGTCTGCTTCGCTGGGAAAAGTCACCGTTGTTAAAGTGAAAGAAGGCGAACAGATCCATAAAGGCGATGTGTTACTTGCACTTGATACCAAGGATCTTGCTCTTCAACTTCGCAACCAGAGCGACGAGGCGGACAAATGTATCCAGAAGCTGAACTTGCTTAAACGCTATCGTCACAGTATCGATAACCTGCACAATGAATTTTCGGAGTCCGATCCGGCAGAAGATGAGTATTACGACGGTGTAGAACAGTTCTTGCTGGAGTACCGCCAATTGCAGGACAGTCTTGCTGCCTCAGCGCTAGAAATAGAATCGGCTATCCACACTAACGAGAGCTCCCGAGCTCTGCTAAACAATGATCTGCAGACCAGCCAGGCTAAGCGGAGCGAGCAGGAATCCGAATTACAGCGTAAAATCAGTTGGCTCGAGACGGAGTTGACGCGGGAGAAACAGTTGGCTCAGTCTGTGAAAAGTAATCAAATTATCATCGAGACGAAGGATGCGAAGCGAAATCAGCAGTATGCCACCTATGCGGAAAAGCGTAAGCAATTGCTCAAGAATGCCGAGGAGAAAACGACTGACTTCAAAATACTGGAGAGTCTGGGGGAACGCCTCGTTTCAGGCGAAGAACTGATGAAGGCTCAAAGAGATATGGAGGCGGCCCAAGGACAGATACAGCAGCTGTATGAAGAAGAACTTTCAGGTATTGAGAACAATGTTGCAGATATGGAAGCTCAGTTGATTGAGATGAACAGCCAGTTGAGTACACTGAGACACCAAGCTTCGAGTAAATCCGAAATCGAAATCTATCATCTCCAAGAGGACAAACTGGGCAAAGAACTGGAGGATCTGAACAGCCAGCAAGTGATGGCTATGAACGCTGAAAATACTGCATTAAGTAAACTAAAGGCAGATCGAATTGTTCAGATCCAGAACCTCATTCAGGAGGAAGAGACCAAGCTAACCGCTCTGCAGAGCAATGTGGATCAACTCAAGCTGGAGATCGGAAATCATACGCTGGTGTCTCCTATTGACGGAACCATTAAGGTGATCAAAGAAATCAACGCAGGCGATGTAGTACAACCCGGAGAACCTTTAATGGCGGTTATTCCGATGAATGAATCCATGTATAAGATGAGTCTGGCAGTGCCCAATTCAGAAGCCGGAAAAATAAAGGTAGGCGACCCGGTGAAGTTTAATTTTGCAGCATTCCCCAAACAAAGCTTTGGTTCTTTAAGTGGAACGATAACTTCAATAGGAACCGACTCCGTTATTCAACAGGATGGGCTGAGCTATTATCTCGTTGAGGCGGCTCTGCCAAACAAATACTTGAAGAATCATAAAGGAGAACGGGGGGAAGTCCGTCTTGGTATGGAAGCACAGGCTTATATTTTGACAGATACCAAGCGGGTTATCGATTTTGTTCTGGAAAAAATCAGTTTCAAGCAATAGCAGGGGAGTGATAAAAGTGATCCGGCCGAGCAGGAGAACGAGTATATGGCTCTGTCTGATTCTGCTGATCGTGTTCTCGTCCAGCGCATATGCCGAGGAGGGGACGATCCGCAAGCTGTCGCTAGACGAGGCGACTCAGCTCGCACTTCAAAGCTTCAGCGAAATGAAGCAGACGAAATGGGAGTTGGCCGCAAGTGAAGCGGAGATGTCTTACGTTCAATCCGAGAAAAACAAGCTGGCATCCGCTAATGTGGAGACTAAGGCACCCCTGCTTACCGTAAATGCGGATGACTATTTTGCAGAAATCAAAGACTGGGACGACCTGGAGGAAGAAGAGCAAAATGCAATTCTTCAGTCGATAAATCTTCAAATTGCCATTAACCGTTCCATTAATCAGTGGATTCAATATCAGAATGGAATACAGAACGCGGCGAATCAACAAGAGAAGAATCAACAGCTGGAGACCTACGATGCACGGCTTCGAGAGTTGAACTGCAACCAGTCTTTGGCTTCTTTGGCTGTAATGAAAGCAGAACCGTTAATCCGCTATAAGGTAAAGCTCCAGTATATTGGGTTGAAGATGGCCTCGTCTGAAATGGAATTTGTCCAAGAGAGCTTTGAAGACAGCCAGAAGCTAGCTTCGGATGCGGCTGTCCTCTACAAAGCGGGAAGATTGTCCAGAAGCGGACTGGAGAAAATACAGCGCCAGGCCAGGGCCAAACAGGGCGAGCTTGAGTCCAAGAGGAACTCTTACCAGATCCAACTCTCTCAATTTAAGCGAGGACTCGGAATGAATGCCGATCTTCCGCTTGAATTGGACAACTTAATCATTGCCAATCCCTCCTCGCCTGATTTGAAGATTGCTGTTGATCTAGACCGAAATTATGACATCAAGCAAATGGACGCTAAAATCAAACTGGCAAAGAGTAATTTGGATGCTGCCGGGAAGGGGACAACAGAAATGAAAAATTATTATACAGTCCTTTGGTCTCAAGCAGTTGAGCAGAGAAACACTCTTAGAGTTGAATTGGGAAGTGCAGTGGAGGCATACCAGGCAGAAGCGGCCACCCTTTATTATCAATTTCAAAATGCCTCCTCAGAAGCAGAGGATGCTTCTGAGGAGGCTCAGGATGCCTACCGCTTGTATGTCTCTAAACGGATATCGTTTGCCAAACTGGAACAAGCGAATCAATCGCAGCGTGAGGCTGAGTATAAACTGGATCAATTCCGCTATCAATATCTGCTTCAGACAGAGAGAATGAAGCTGGCTGCTGAAGGAGTGATCATTTCGGAGAAGTGATGACAGACTCTATATTATGCCATGATGTGTCTGAACCTGCAATATCCTGCCGGGACCTTTTGCTTCTGGACCGAAGCGTTCACAATGGAGCACAGGGCGCAGCCTGCTTTGCAGGAGGGGAAGAGAAATCAAGAGAACGAGCCGTCACACCGTTGACCGATTCTCTGTCCTATCGTTGGGATTGCTCACGGTGATCGCGGTGAGGGAAGCGGTTCGGCTGCGCTGACGGTACCCGCTGTCTTTAAGCCGCTTATCGTTTAGCTTCGCCAATCGGTCTTCAGGTTACCATCGCGGCACAGATCAAGAGACCCGGACCTTGTCGTCCGGGTCTTTTGATTTTAAGATGCTTGAAGGCTATCTGGAATCCCAAGGCAAGGGGTATGACAAGGATAGGGATGCTTAATACAAGTCGGACATGCTGACCGGATAACCGAGCAGCTTCATCCGGTCGAAGAGCTGCGCCCGGTGATGCTGGGCGTGGGTAATGATTTCAATCAGCCACTTGGCCTGGACCGTGGGATGGTTCACATAGAACGGAGCCGTGGCTTTGTGCAGGAACTCGTCGTCGCTTAAAGCGTTCATGTAATCTTGAAGCAGGGCGGCTCCGGATTCGAACCGGGCGGTCAGCCGGGCGGCATCGGTGCCGGTGCTCGCTTCGATCTCCGCTTCCAGCGCCCGGACCGGCTCGGCCGGGCTTTCGCGCAGAATCAGCAGATCGACTTCGGGGATGGCGACCAGGTGCTGGGCCAGTTCGCGGAGGGTGCGCATATTCTCCTGCGGCCGCTGTTCCCAGTGCTCGGCTGAAATCCGGCTCAGCAGCTGGCCGGTGGTACGGATGATAAGGGACAATTCTTCAAATAAGAGAGCCTGAATTTCCTGAACGGCTTGCATGTGCAGTCACGCCTTTCCTGAATGGGCTGAGGGTGAAGGGGATGCCTTCCCTATCAGTGTAGCCTATAATGGTGACAAGTATAGTCATAATTGGGCAAAAAGAAAGAAGGGATTGCGATGTCCAAGTCCAAACGGCTGCTGGAGCTGATGCTGACCGTTAACCGCAAACGGAAGTTCACGGTCAAGGAATTGGCCCGGGAATTCCGGGTGTCGCCCCGGACGATGATGCGGGATCTTCAAGAGCTGGAGGAGCTCGGCGTCCCCCTGTATTCCGAGGTCGGGGCCCACGGGGGATACCGGGTCCTGAATGAACGGATTTTGCCGCCGATTGCTTTCACGGAGGAGGAAGCCGTCTCGCTGTTTTTTGCCAGTCATGCGCTCCGGCATTACACCGCGGTTCCGTTCCGTGCGGAAGCTTCCTCGGCTTTGGGCAAATTCTATCACTATATGTCCGCCGATGTCCGGGAGCGGATTGACCAGATGAGGAACCGCGTGGATTTCGTCATACCGCCCAGGCAGGCGGAGGCGCCGCATCTGCCGCTTCTGCTGAAGGCGGCCATCTCGTCGAAGGTGCTGCGGATCGGGTACCGTTCTTCGGGTCACACGGCGGAACGCGACATCCAGCCCATCGGCATCTATGCCAACAGCGGGCTGTGGTACTGTCCGGCGTACTGCTTCCTGCGGCAGGGCGTCCGCCTCTTCCGCTGCGACCGGATAGAGACGGCCCGGGAAGTAGAGGACGGGCCTGTGTCTCTTGATCTCAGGGAAACTCATCTCGGCAACTGGCATGAGGTCTCTGGCGGAGAGGGAGCGCTTCTTCGCTGCCGGGCCGAGCTTACGGAGGAAGGGGTTCGTGTCTGCCAGGCCGAGCTGGGCGCGCGAGGGGGAGTTACGGTTCGCCAAGACGGCAGCGGCCTGCTGGACAGCGAGATACCGGGCAGCGAGCTGGACTACTTCGCCCGCCTGTTTGCCGGCCTCGGGCCGAGCGCTCTGGTGAAGGAGCCGCCGGAGCTGATCGCGGCCGTCCGGCGCCTTTTGCTGGAAACGCTGGAACGATATAAGAAATAGGCCGAAGGGAGGGGACGGAATGATACTCCGATTCGTGGAACTCATCATTCCCTTTGCCGCGCTTGCGCTCTGGGTGTATTGGATGTGGCGGCTCATAAAATGGCTGCGCGGCAGACGGTGAGAGGGCACCGGGAATCGCCTGCCCGGCATGAATCACAAAGGACCGTCCGGGGGACGGTCCTTTTGCTGGAATCGGAAGGAGCCGGCATTGGCTGAATTCCCGTGCAGTTGTCCCCGGCCTCAGCCGCAGGAACAGTTCAGCACCGGCTTGCGGGCAGCCTGAGTCTCGTCGAGCCGGCTGATTTCGGTCGTATGCGGGGCGTTCCGCACCCTCTCGGGGTTCGTTCTGGCTTCCTCGGCGATGGCAATCAGCGTGTCGATGAAGCCGTCGAGCGTCTCCTTGCTCTCGGTCTCGGTCGGCTCGATCATCAGGCACTCCTCGACGGTCAGAGGGAAGTAGACGGTCGGCGGATGATAGCCGAAATCCAGCAGCCGTTTGGCGACATCGAGCGTGCGGACCCCGTACGCTTTCAGATTTTTGCCGGAGAGAACGAATTCGTGCTTGCACAGCCCCGGATAGGGCGCATCGAAATGCGGCGCCAGTCTGGCGAGCATGTAATTGGCGTTCAGCACGGCGTTCTCGGAGACTTCGCGCAGGCCGTCCGGTCCATAGGTGCGGATGTAGGTATAAGCGCGGACCAGAATGCCGAAGTTGCCGTAAAAAGCTTTCACCCGGCCGATGGAATCCCGCCCCCCGTGATTCAGCGTGAAGGTTCCGTCCTCCCGGCGGGAGACGGACGGCGCGGGCAGGAACGGAATCAGCTTCGCCTTGACGCCGACCGGTCCGGCCCCGGGTCCGCCGCCGCCGTGCGGGGTGCTCATCGTTTTGTGCAGATTGAGATGCACGACGTCAAAGCCCATGTCGCCCGGACGGGTAATGCCCATAATGGCGTTCGAGTTGGCGCCGTCGTAATACAGCAGGCCGCCGGCCTCGTGAACAATCGCCGCGATCTCGGTAATCTGTGTCTCGAACAGACCGAGCGTGCTCGGGTTGGTCAGCATCAGCGCAGCGGTATCGGGGCCGACGGCGGCGCGCAGCGCCTCCAGGTCCACCATGCCGGCCGCATCCGAGGCAATTGTAACGGTCGTCAGGCCCGCCGCCGAAGCGCTGGCGGGATTCGTGCCGTGCGAGGAGTCGGGCACAATTACCTTGGTCCGCTGCTCGCCCCGGCTCTCGTGGTAGGCGCGGATCATCATGAGTCCGGTCCATTCGCCGTGGGCCCCGGCTGCGGGCTGGAGCGAAACGGCGTCCATGCCGGTCAGCGCGGCGATATCGCGCTGGAGCGTATGCATCAGCTCAAGCGCGCCCTGGAGCGTCTCTTCCGGCTGATACGGGTGAATGCGGGCGAAGCCGGGGAACCGGGCGACATCCTCGTTGATCTTCGGATTGTATTTCATCGTGCAGGAGCCAAGCGGATAAAATCCGTTGTCCACGCCAAAGTTCCGGCGGGACAGCGCCGTGTAATGCCGGATAACATCGACCTCCGACACCTCCGGCAGCGCGGCGGGGGCGCTGCGCATAAGCTCCGCCGGAATCAGCGACTCCAGCTCCTCCTCCCCGGGAACATCGCAGACGGGCAGGGAATACGCCGTCCGTCCGGGCTTGCTCAGCTCGAAGATCAGGCTCTGTTCGGGTTTCTGCAATTCCTTACTCATAGACAGCCCTCCAATGCGCTGGCAAATTCATCGATTTCAGTCCGGGTCCGCTTCTCGGTGACGGCAATCAGCATATGGCCGGCAAGCTCGGGGTAATCCCGGCCCAGATCATAGCCGCCCAGGAAGCCCGCTTGGGCGAGCTTCGAGCCGACGGCGGACAGGTCCGTGCCTTCCGGCAGCTTCACGGCGAACTCGTTGAAGAACGGAATGTTGAAGGCCAGAGTCACGCCGGGGACGGCGGATAGCCGCTTGGCGGCATAATGGCTTTTGCGGATGTTCAGCTCGCACGCCTCCCGCAGCCCTTCCCGGCCCATCACCGACAGATACACCGAGGCGCAGAGGGCGAGCAGGGCTTGGTTGGAGCAGATGTTGCTGGTCGCCTTCTCGCGGCGGATATGCTGCTCCCGCGCCTGGAGCGTCAGCACGAAGCCGCGCTTGCCGCTGCGGTCGACCGTCTGGCCGACAATGCGGCCCGGCATGCGCCGCATCAGAGGCTCGGCGATGGCGAAGTAGCCGCAGGTCGGTCCGCCGAGCGAGGCGCTGATGCCGAGCGGCTGGGCGTCGCCGACGACGATGTCGGCGCCGAGGCGGCCCGGCGCTTCCAGCAGGCCGAGCGCCAGCGGGTTCGCGCTGACGACCAGCAGCGCCTTGGCGCGGTGCGCCAGCTTCTCCATGGCGGCGAGATCCTCGATGCCCCCGAAGAAGTTCGGGTACTGGACGAGGACGGCGGCCGTCCGGTCGTCGATCGCTTCAGCCAGCGCTGCGGCATCGGTGACGCCGTCCGCGGCCCGGACGGGGACGATCTCCAGGCCCAGCCCGCGGGCGGTCGTGGCCAGCACGCCCCGGGCCTCCGGATGCACGGCGTCGGAGATGACGATCCGCGTCCGCCGGGTCTGGCCCGAGGCGAGCACCGCCGCCTCCGCGAGCGCCGTCGCGCCGTCGTACATGCTGGCATTGGCGACCTTCATGCCGGTCAGCTCGCAGATGTAGGACTGGAATTCAAAGATCGCCTGCAGCTCGCCCTGGCTGATCTCCGGCTGATACGGCGTGTAGGCGGTATAGAATTCCGAGCGGGAAATGACATGGTTGATAACGACCGGGATGTGATGGTCGTACAGTCCGGCTCCCAGGAAGCTGACATGGGAATCGAAATGGGCGTTGCGTCCGGCCAGCCGGTTCATATGGCGCAGCAGGGCGTATTCATCCAGCGCTTCCGACAGGGGAAGCCTTCCTTGGTAGCGTACGGCCTCGGGAATATCGGCGAACAAATCGTCCACGGTCTGAACCCCGATGGTTCCCAGCATGGCGCTGCGGTCTTCTTCGGTCATCGGCAAATAACGGTGTCTCATGCAGGACTCACTCCTTGGATCGAATGGATGGAACAGGCTGTGCCCGGTAAAAAGGGGTCTTCACGACTTCCGCCTTCAGGCGTCTGCCGCGGATCTCCACCTCGACGGCGCTGCCGATGGCGGCATAGGCGGCCTCGATCAGCGCCAGCCCCAGGCTGCGCTTCAGGGTCGGCGACTGGGTGCCGGTCGTCACCTCGCCGATGCGCCGGCCGTCCGCGTAGACCGGATAATGGCAGCGCGGAATGCCGCGGTCGATCATCTCCAGACCGACCAGGCGGCGGGGCGGGCCGCCTTCCTTCTGGGCGGCGAGCGCCTCGCGGCCGATGAACTCGCCTTTGCCGAGCTTGACGAACGGGCCGAGGCCCGCCTCCAGCGGAGAGATGTCCGGCGACAGCTCCTGTCCGTAGAGCGGCAGCCTGGCCTCGAAGCGGAGCGTGTCGCGGGCGCCGAGCCCGGCCGGCAGCAGCCCGTGCTCCCGGCCGGCTTCCAGAAGGCCGGTCCAGAGTGCGACGGCTCCGGCGGCCGGCGCGTACAGCTCGAAGCCGTCCTCGCCGGTGTAGCCGGTGCGGGAGAGCAGGACGGGGACGCCGCACACCGTCGCCCCCTCCAGGAAGCGGAACGGCTTCAGGGCGGCGGGGTCGGCGTCCGTTACGGCCGAGAGAATCGCGGACGCCGCCGGACCCTGGAGAGCGAGCAATGCCGTCTCCTCCGAGGCATCCCGAAGACTCGGGCCTCCCTCCGCCGGGAGATGGAGCTTCAGCCACTCGAAATCCTTGACGGTATTGGAGGCGTTCACGACCAGCATATAGCGGCCTTCGCCCAGACGGTACACCAGCAGATCATCCACGGTGCCGCCGTCCGGGTAGCAGAGCAGCGAGTATTGGGCCTGCCCGTCTTCAAGCCCGCTGACATCATTCGTGGTCATCCGCTGAAGGTACGCTTCCGCGCCTTCTCCGGTAACGAGGAACTCGCCCATGTGCGAGACGTCGAACAGCCCGGCAGCGGTGCGAACCGCTTCATGTTCTTTCTGGATGCCGACGAACTGCACGGGCAGCTCCCAGCCTCCGAAGTCGATGCACCGGGCATCCGGGAAGGCGTCGGCCTGCGCGCGCAGGGGCGTTTTTTTCAGGTGGTCCATGTGTTCACTCTCCTCCGCGATTTAGAATGGCATGCCAAAAAGGACAGGCAAAAGAAGGAGGCGCCTCTGGCGCGCTCGCGCTTCTTTCGCTCTGTCCCTTGTACCTGAGAGTTGCCCCGCTGCCTCACGGCCCCTGCCTGCCGGACGCTCTGCGTCCGGGCGGGCAATCGGCTCCGCCTGGCATAGATGCGGGTTTCCCCGTTGGTGACCGCTTCTCCCCCATGCCTAAGGCTGCATCGGGCGGCGGTGCTCTCCAGAGATGCGTCCGGTACAGGTCCTTTTGCCTGAGAGATTCACCCGGCTTGCATCCGGGCTTACTCCTTCGGCGCCGCCTTCAGCAAGCGGTCTCTCCCTGCACCCTCATTCGCCTGACCTATGTGATTCTTCTCACTCCATTAAACCCGCCTTTCCCGTATGCTGTCAACGAGAAGAGGAGAAATGTTCGTGATTTTTTTGTGGTATCCGCTTTCAATCAGCTGAATCGCACAAGGTCTGGCAGCTGCCTGTCAGCTTTTCCGTACGTTATCCGGGCGTTGACGGTTGACACGGCGGAAGGGTATCCCGTAGTCTTAGTTTGATGAAATTCACGAGTGAAGGGACGGCGTAGGAAATGAGCGAAGTGTTGGATCACCTCCGGTACAGCGAAGAACACGAGTGGGCGCAGCAGGGCGAAGGACGGACCGTCCGTGTAGGCATCACCGACCATGCCCAGCATCTGCTCGGAGATATCGTATTTGTCGAATTCCCGGAGGTCGGCGCGGCGGTGACGGCGGGCGACAGCATCGGCAGCATCGAATCGGTCAAGACGGTCTCCGAGCTGTATACCCCGGTATCGGGAACGGTGACCCGGATCAACGAGGAGCTGGAGAACCGTCCCGAGCTGCTGAACGAGCAGCCTTACGGCGAAGGCTGGATCTATGAGCTGGAGCTGGACGGGGAGTTTGAGGCGGCGGTGGCGTCTCTTCTGGACGCAGCGGCCTACAAGGAAATCATCGGCGAATAAGACGCGGATCATCACGGAAGAAGGCTTCGGACCCGGAGAGTGCGGGACCGAAGCCTTCTTGGGAGGGAGAAGGAACTGGATGGCGTGTAGAAGGACTGCCGCCGGGGCGCGGTTTCGGGAGACGGGGAATGAAGGCGCAAGGCGGTGTCGCCGTATGCCTACTCGTCTCTCTCTTCGAGCTGCTTCAGGCGGGCGGCGGCTCTGTCGAGCGCGGCTTTGCGCTGGTTCATCCGGCGCTGCTGCTCCTGCTCGATCCGCAGGAACTCGGCTTCGTCCAGCTCCATCCACCGGCGCAGCCGGTCCGCTCCCGGAGCCGGAGGCGAAGCCGGACGTCCGCGTTTGGCGCCTGCGTAGCAGAGATACTTGTGCCTCACTTCCAGCGCGCACTCGCGGAACTCCGGGTAGAGCAGGCGGGAGAGGCTGCCCGCGTAGAACGTCTGCTTGTGGTCATGATAGGGATGGTAGCCATAGGGCACGGTGACGATCAGCTTGCCGCCTCTGGCCAGCAGCCCGGAGGCGCGGGCGATCAGCCGCCCGGGGTGGGCAAAGTGTTCGAGGATTTCTCCGAGAATCACGGTATCGAACCGGTGCTCCCCGGCCGTGAAATCCAGAATGCTGGCCAGCTGGAAGGCGACATGATCGCGGACCGGCTTCGATTCCCGGGCACGTTCGGCTCTTGCGAAGCGGAGACTGGCTGCGTCGAGATCGATGCCGGTGACGGAGAACCCCTCCCGGGCGAGCAGGATCGAGGCGATTCCCTGGCTGCAGCCGACATCCAGAACCCGGCTGCCCGAAGCTTGGGCGCAGATCCAGTGGATGCGGGATCGCGTAGCTTCATGCGAATCCTCGGAGTTGATCTGTCCGTAATAGCGTTCGCTGACCCGGTCGTTATTGGGCATGGTTCTCCTCCCCGCCGGCGCGTCCGCCGCCCAAGAGAACGATCCGTCCGCCCCGGCAGCCGCGCGTGGCGTTGCGGGTATCCAGGATAAGCGGCGCATGATCGGCCATCGCCTGGTAGTCGACTCCGCTGTGATCGGTCGTAATGACCACAAGATCGGCATCGGCCCAGACGGCGGGGCCGCCCTTCAGCGAAGCGAAGGTCTTCTTGCCGAGCCGGAACGAGGCGACATAAGGGTCCGCATAGGAGACGGCGGCTCCCTTCCGGCGCAGCAGCCGGAACAGGTCCAGAGCGGGAGATTCCCGCACGTCGTCGATATCTTTTTTGTAGGCGATCCCCGAGAGGAGGATGTGCGCTCCCCGGAGCTTCAGACCCCGTTTCTTCAGCAGTTCCTGAATCCGCCGGACAAGGCGGTGAGGCTGTCCGCGGTTGATCCGGTCCGCCAATTCGATAAAAGCAACCGGCAGGCCGAGCGACTTGGACTTCCAGGAGAGGTAGAGGGGGTCCACCGGAATGCAGTGGCCGCCGATGCCGGGACCCGGATAGAAGGGAAGGAAGCCGAACGGTTTGGTCGCGGCGGCATCCAGCACCTCCCATACGCTGATTCCAAGCCGTTCGCACACGGGCGCAAGTTCATTGACGAGTCCGATATTGACGCTGCGGAAGGTGTTCTCGAACAGCTTGGCCGTCTCGGCCACAGCCGGAGAGCTGACCGGAACCACCCGGTCCAGGAAGGAAGCGTAGAAGGCCGTTCCGGCTTCCAAGCAGCGGGCCGTGACGCCGCCGACGATTTTGGGCGTATTGGTGACGCTGTAATGAAGACTGCCGGGGTCCACCCGCTCGGGAGAGTAGCAGAGGCAGTAGTCCTCTCCCGCCTTCCAGCCTCTGGCCCGCTCAATCGCCGTCCGGATCAGCTCGTCGGTCGTACCGGGATAGGTGGTGCTCTCCAGAACGACGAGGCATCCGCGGCGCAGATGGGGAATCGCTCCGTCCAGCGCGGAGCGGATGAACGAAATGTCCGGGCGGTGCCTTCCGTCGAGCGGGGTAGGCACGCAGAGAATCGCGATATCGGCTTCGGCCAGCGCGGCAAAATCGGTGCCGGGCCAAAAGCCTCCCCCGGAACCGGGGGATTGGCCGCCGTCGGCGGCCAGGACGGAGACCAGCGCCCCGTCGCTGACATCGAGACAGTAGGAATGGCCGCTGCGGAGCGCAGCGACCTTGCCGGCGTCGATATCGACGCCGCGCACCCGGTAGCCCGCCCGGGCGATGGCCGCGGCCATCGGCAGTCCGACATAGCCGAGCCCGATTACGGCTGCGACGGCGGAGCGGCCCCGGATTTTATCTTGAAGCATGTCGATTGTCATGTTGAAGACCTCCTGTCGGTTTACTTCAGGACTAGCGCCGGGCCTGGCGGATGAATCCTTCGGCCCGCAGCAGGGCGGCGATTTCGGAACGGTTCATCAGCCGGCCGTCCGAGCGGTACTGCGGGAAGCCGGCCTTCGGCAGTCCGCCGTAAGCGGCTGTCAGGGCTTCGCCCGGCGACGGGGGCAGGATGACGAAATAACGGCTGTCATAGATCCGGGCCGACGGCGCCTCATAGGGCGAGATCAGCACCTCGTGCAGCTTCTCGCCGGGGCGTATGCCCGTCTCGCGGACCGGCAGCCCGGCCGCTCCGTCTCCGGCGGAGGCCTCTGCGAGCACGGCGGCGAGGTCGGCGATCCGGCAGCCGTTCATCCGCATGACGAAGGTCTCGCCGCCGACCGAAGCCTCGGCCGCCTTCAGCAGCAGCCCGATCGCTTCGGTCAGCGTCAGGAAGAACCGCGTCATGCCGGCGTCCGTTAGCGTCAGCTCCTTGCCCTCGGCGATCTGGCGCAGGAACAGCGGCACGACGCTGCCGCTCGTGCCGAGCACGTTGCCGCCGCGGATGCAGACGAACCGGGTTCCGGGGCTCCAGCCGTTCGCACGGATGGTCAGCTTCTCCCCGATCGCCTTCGTCATGCCGTAGACGTTGACGGGATCGACCGCCTTGTCGGTTGAGACGTCGATCACCTTACGGACGCCGCAGTCGATGGCGGCCCGGATGACATTCTCCGTGCCGAGCACGTTGGTCTTAAGCGTCTCCTGCGGCTGGAATTCGCAGACCGGCACATGCTTCAGCGCCGCCAGGTGGAAGACATAGTGGACGCCCCGGCAGGCGTCCAGAACCGCCTGGGCGTCGCGGACATCGCCGATGATGAACTTCAACCGGGGATCGCCGCCGAAGGCGCGGTTCATTGCAACCTGGGCGCTCTCGCCCCGGGAATAGATCCGAATTTCGGCAGGCTGCCGCTCCAGCAGCGCGGCCGCAAGCTTTTGCCCCCAGGAGCCTGTCCCCCCTGTAATCAGAATCGTGGACCCTCTAAACACATCCATCCCCTCCCATGAATGAGGCCAGCACGGCCTGAATCTCCTCCGGTGCCAGCCGGCCCTTGGCCGGAACCTTCTTGCGCGAGACGTTGGCCCCATGCACGACATTGACGTAATTGCGCGGCGTCAGAATCTCGTGCGGAAGCTTCGGCACATTGCCGTGTCCGCCGCCCGGAATGATAATGCGGTGGCCGGCGGCATAGTCGGAAGACGAATAGAGAAATACATAGAACTGCGGGCAGGGATGGAAGATAGGGGCCATCGCTCCCTCTTCCGCGTCCCACAAATACCCGTTCTGGTTGATGAGCGCGACCGTTCCGGGCTGCGGTTCATACTCGCAGAGCTGCCGGATATACGTCTTGTGGACGAGATCGTCGGAATCCAGCCGCGCAATGAACAGCTCGTCGGTCCCCGCGGCATACGCGGCGACGCGCCGGGCGCATTCCCGGGTTTCGGCGAACAGGAAGGAATCCGGCAGACCTCCGGTGGCGGCCAGCTCCGCACGGACGGCTTCTCCGCTGCCCGCGGCCACCTTGCCGGTCACCAGAAATTCCTGCTCCTCCTGGGCCAGCAGACTCTTCAGCGTGAACCTCCTGAATATTCCGACCCGCTCCGCAATCCACTCGCGCGTCAGCCGGTTCGGATTCATGCCGTAATTGTTGAAATTGATCTCAACGACAACTCGGCGCCTCATGCGCATCCCTCGCTTTCAGTAGGATCACAGCCAGCATATGAAGAGTTGAGAGATTCGGCATGTACGAATGCACGCGAAGCAGAAAGAAGGCGCCGAAATGAGCAGCCGCACACGAATGCCCGAAGGGTCTTTCATAGAATAGGGAGACGACAAAAGGGAGGGATGCGCATTGAAGCCGTGGACCGTGCCCGGTCAGGAACCGGGCGAAAGAGAGCGCCCAGGCGCGGACAAGGAAGGAGAGCAGAGGCCAAGGTCGGAATCGGAGTCTGAGATGAAGAGCGGGATAGAGGCCGAGATGAAGATAGAGGCCGAGATAGAGAACAAGATAGAGACCCGAATAACGGGAATAGAGAAGAAGACGGAGGGGCCGGGAATCTATCTGGAGCTTGCGGACGTGCTGGATGTGCTGGAACAGGCGCTGGAGCAGAGGACCCCGCTGTCTCTGGTGCGGATCGGGGACGGAGAGAATCTGGTGCTCGCCCAGGATACGGTGTGGCCGCTCCGCCGGGTGCTGGCAGAACGCTGGGCCGTGAAGGCGAACCGGGGCCAGAAGGGGCTGACGCTGCCCAATCTGCGGCTTCGGGACGAGGTGGCGGAAGCGGTCCGAAGAGCGGATGTGGTCGGCATTCTGCCGGAGGACGATGATACGATCAAGGCGCCGGCCGACCTGAAAAGAGCGCTGACCGACCGTGTCTTCGCCCATCACCGCCTGAACCCGCCCGTCGCCTGCCATGCCTGCGTCAACCGCGAGCTGGCCGTCACGCCCCGGTTCTGGGAGCTGCTGCGCGGCCGGAGGGTGCTGATCGTGACCGCGCTGGCCGAGGAACTGCGCGCGCTGCTGGCGGCGGAGCCCTACGGGCTCGATGTGGCCGGCACCTATGTATTCACCGGCAATGCCCAAATGGAGGAGGCTCTGGCCTTCATCGAGGCTGCGGCCGAAGACTTTGACGTTGCGCTCTTCTCCTGCGGCGTTAATGCCGTTGTGCTCGCCCAGCAGACGGCCGAGCGGACGGGCAGGGTGGCCATCGACTTCGGGAAGGCGATCCGCATTCTTTTGTACGGCAAACCGAATTGAGGAAGAGAGTGGCCCCTCTCCCCGGGAGTTCTTGATTGGTTATTGGACCCGGTTATATTCATACCAAGAAGCCGGGGCCAAGTCGATGGGATGACTTGGCCCCGGCTTCTCGTTCTATTCCTCCTGCAGCTGCCGCAGCACGATGATCTCGACGCGGCGGTTCTTCTGCTTCCCTGCCGGCGTGCCGTTGTCGGCGGCCGGGCGGGTGTCGGCGTATCCGGCGTATTGAAAGCCTGCGGGGTCCAGCCCTTCCCGCTCCAGAAAGAAGCGAAGCACGGACAGCGCCCGCGCGCCGGACAGCTCCCAATTATCCCGGTAAGGGGATGAAGCCATCACCGGCGTATTGTCGGTATGGCCTTCAATGCTGACGATGGCTCCAAGACCCCGGAACAGGCCCGACAACTGGCGGAGCGCGGGATAAGCGCCGCTCTTAAGCTCGGCCTGGCCGCTGTCGAAGAGGAAGCGGTCGCTCAGCGTAATGGCAATGCCCTGCGGCTTGTCCTGCACAAAGATCTCGTCGCCCAGATTGTTGGCGTTGATATATTGGGTAATAACCCCCATAAGCTCGGCCAGCTTCTCTTCCTGCTTGCGAAAAGCCAGCTCCCGCTCCGTCGGCGGAGCGGAGCCCCCGGCAGCGGCTCCGCCGCCCGTTCCGCCGCCTGAACCGGCAGCGGATGAAGCGCCCGGTCCGTCCGAGGCCGCGGGAGCGCCCGAAGCGCTGCCTCCGGCTCCCGGCTTGCCTTCCAGCACGCCGTCTCCGCCGTCCAGCACGCCGGTTCCGGGATTCTGAAAGGTATCCTGGAGCGAGGCGACGACGCTGCTGTATTTGCGTTCATCCAGGCTGCTCATGGCATACAGGATGAGGAAGAAGATCAGCAGCAGCGTGATAAGGTCCGCGTAGGTGACCATCCAACGGTCGCGGCCTCCCCGCCCGGCGCGCATTTCACCCCGGTTCCCCCGCCGCGTTCCGGCCTGCCCGTCCAGTCTCCGCCCGCGCTGCCTCATGGCCGGCTCCGCCGTTCAGCGAAGTCTTCCGCGGCGCTTCCGGTCAGAAAGGAGGCGAGCTTGCGCCGGACGAGCTGGGGATGGTCGCCGTTCTGGATGGCGAGAATGCCCACAACGAGCATTTCCATGCCGTGCAGCCGGCTCTGGCTACGCGCCTTGATCTTCGAGGCAATCGGAAGGAACAGCAGATTGGCGCTTGCCACGCCGTAGAGCGTCGCGGTGAAGGCAACCGCAATGGAAGGTCCAAGGTTGGACGGGTCGGTCAGACCGCCGAGCACCTGGATAAGTCCCATCACGGTCCCGATAATGCCCATCGTAGGGGCATAGCCGCCGGCAGCCTCGAACAGACGGGCGTATCCGTCATGCTTCAGTTCTTCGGCGTCCATCTCCAGCTCCAGAATTTCCCGGACCTGCTCGGGCTCGGTCCCGTCCACTACAAGCTGGAGCCCCTCGCGGGTGAACGAGTCGGGATGCTGATCCGCCCGCTGCTCCAGCGCAAGAACGCCGCTGCGGCGGGTAATGGCCGCCAGGGCGACAATCTCTTCAGCCTGTTCTTCCAGGTCTAGAGAGGAGCGGCCGAAGGCCATCTTCAGAGCTGCGCCGACGGTCCGGAGCTTGGCGGCGGGGAAGCTGACGAGAACGGCCGCTAACGTGCCGCCGAATACAATGAGGGCGGCATTGAGCTGCAGCAGACCGGCGAGCCGGCCGCCTTCCCAGAGAAATCCGCCGAGCAGGGCGGCGAAGCCGATAATAAGACCAATGACCGAAGTAATGTCCATAAGATCGAGACTCCTTGTCCATCAGAATAGTAAGGAAAGAAACGGAAAAATCGGTTTGCACGACGCTGAATGAACATGTATAATGACGAGGATGGGAACAAATATTCTTATTCAATGAACGGTATGAATACAGGCAAGTTGGACAACGCTGGATATAATTGAAGTTTGATATAGTTAGAATCTATTCTAGTCGATTTGAGGGGAGACGGGCAAATGAGCGACCTTGTCGTCAGTACGAAGACTTTTCAGCTGGAGTCGGAGTATACACCCCAGGGCGACCAGCCCCAGGCGATAGAGAAGCTGGTGGAGGGCATCCGCCAGGGTAAGCGGCACCAGACATTGCTGGGAGCAACCGGCACAGGCAAGACCTTCACCATCGCCCAGACCATAGCGAAGGTAAACCGGCCGACGCTGGTCATTGCGCACAACAAGACGCTCGCGGCACAGCTTGCCAGCGAGTTCAAAGAGTTTTTTCCGCACAATTCGGTTGACTACTTCGTCAGCTACTACGATTACTATCAGCCGGAGGCGTATATCCCGTCTTCGGATACCTACATCGAGAAAGACTCCAGCATTAATGAAGAGATCGACAAGCTCCGCCACTCGGCGACCAGCTCCCTGTTCGAACGGCGCGATGTCATTATTGTAGCGAGCGTATCGTGCATCTACGGTCTCGGTTCGCCGCAGGAGTACGGAAGCCTGCTGCTGTCGCTGCGCGTGGGCATGGAGAAGCCGAGGAACCAGATATTGGGCCGCCTTGTCGATATCCAGTACCAACGCAATGACATCAACTTTGTCCGCGGCACCTTCCGGGTCCGGGGCGACGTCATCGAGATCTTCCCGGCTTCCCAGGGTGAGCATGCGATCCGGGTGGAGCTGTTCGGCGACGAGATCGAACGGATAACCGAGATCGATGTGCTGACCGGAGAACTGATCGGGGAGCGGGAGCATGTCGCCATCTTCCCGGCCTCCCACTTCGTTACCCATGAGGACAACATGCGCCGCGCGCTGGTCAACATTGAGCGCGAGCTGGAAGAGCGCCTGGCCGAGCTGCGGGAAGCGGGCAAGCTGCTGGAAGCGCAGCGGCTGGAACAACGGACCCGGTACGACATCGAGATGATGAAGGAAGTCGGCTTCTGTTCCGGGATCGAGAACTACTCGGGCCCGCTGACCTTCCGGGAACGCGGCGCGACGCCGTATACGCTGATGGATTATTTTCCGGACGATATGCTGATTGTCATCGACGAATCCCACGTTACCCTGCCGCAGATCCGCGCGATGTACAACGGCGACCAGGCGCGCAAGACCGTGCTGGTGGAGCATGGCTTCCGCCTGCCTTCGGCCCTCGACAACCGGCCGCTGCGCTTCGAGGAATTCGAGGATAAGGTCAAGCAGATCATCTATGTCTCGGCTACGCCGGGCCCCTATGAACTGGAGCACTGCGACACGATGGTGGAGCAGATTATCCGGCCGACGGGTCTGCTCGACCCTGTGATCGAAGTGCGGCCGACGGAAGGACAGATCGACGATCTGATCGGCGAAATCCGCGAGCGCCTGGAGCGCGACGAACGCGTGCTGATTACGACGCTGACGAAGAAGATGGCGGAGGATCTGACCGACTATCTCAAGGAGATCGGCATCAAGGTGCGCTATCTGCACTCCGATATCAAGACGCTGGAGCGGATTGCCATTCTGCGCGATCTTCGTCTGGGGACCTTCCATGTCCTGGTCGGCATCAATCTGCTGCGGGAAGGACTGGATCTGCCCGAAGTATCGCTCGTCGCTATTCTGGACGCCGACAAGGAAGGCTTCCTGCGTTCGGAACGGTCGCTGATCCAGACGATCGGCCGGGCAGCCCGCAACTCGGAGGGCAAGGTGCTGATGTACGCCGATTCGATCACCGATTCGATGGATAGAGCAATTACGGAGACCCAGCGCCGGCGTTCGCTGCAGATTGCCTATAACGAGCAGCATGGAATCACCCCGCAGACGATCCGCAAAAAAATCCTAGAAGTCATCGAGGCGACGAAGGCGGCGGAATCGAAGGCGGATTACCTGACCGATGCCGCCGGCAAGATGAGCAAGAAGGAGCGGCAGAGCCTGATGCAGCGCCTCGAAGCCGAGATGAAGGAAGCGGCCAAGAACCTGCAGTTCGAGCGGGCGGCCGAGCTGCGCGATGCCTTGCTGGAACTGAGAGCGGAATAATTCAAGACCGGCCCGTTGTCCACTGATAAGGAGAGATGTCCGTTGGCGAAAGAGAGTATTGTTATCAAAGGCGCTAGAGCCCATAATCTCAAGAATATCGATATTACCATTCCCCGCGACAAGTTCGTTGTACTGACCGGCCTGAGCGGTTCGGGCAAGTCTTCGCTGGCCTTCGACACCATCTACGCGGAAGGGCAGCGGCGCTATGTCGAGTCGCTGTCGGCCTATGCCCGCCAGTTCCTGGGGCAGATGGAGAAGCCGGATGTGGATTCCATCGAGGGCCTGTCGCCGGCTATTTCCATCGACCAGAAGACGACAAGCCGGAACCCGCGGTCAACGGTTGGAACAGTCACCGAGATCTATGACTATCTGCGTCTGCTGTTTGCCCGAATCGGGCGTCCGCACTGTCCGGATCACGGCATCGAGATCACGTCGCAGACTGTGGAGCAGATGGTGGACCGGATTATGCAGTACCCGGAGAAGACCCGGCTGCAGATTCTGGCGCCGGTTATCTCCGGCCGCAAGGGCGAGCATAAGAGCCTGTTCTCCGAAATTTCCAAGCAGGGCTTTGTTCGCGTCCGTGTGGACGGAGAACTGCGCGATCTGTCCGAGGATATTGAGCTGGAGAAGAACAAGAAGCATACCATTGAAGTCGTGGTGGACCGGATCGTAGTTAAGAGCGATGTGGAATCCCGGCTGACCGACTCCATCGAGACGGCGCTGAAGCTGTCCGGGGGCAAAATTCTGGTCGATATCATCGGCCAGGAGGAGCTGCTCTTCAGCTCGAACTTTGCCTGTCCGGTCTGCGGCTTCAGTATGGAGGAGCTGGCTCCCCGGATGTTCTCCTTCAACAGTCCGTTCGGGGCTTGTCCGGAATGCGACGGGCTGGGACAGCAAATGGTCGTCGACCCTGATCTGCTGATTCCCGATCAGACCAAGTCGGTGGAGGAAGGCGCGTTCCTGGCCTGGACCGGAAGCACGTCGAACTATTATCCGCAGTTCCTGAAATCGGTCTGCGAGCATTTTCATATTCCGCGCGATGTGCCGGTCAGTCAGCTCTCGAAGGAGCATATGAACAAGCTGCTGCACGGAACGGGCAGCGAGCGCATCCGGTTCCGCTACGAGAATGATTTTGGCCAGCGCAAGGAAGCTATGGTGGCGTTCGAGGGGGTCATACCCAATTTGGAGCGCCGCTACCGCGATACGGCTTCGGAAGGTATCCGGGAATTCATCGAAGGATTTATGAGCGCCAAACCGTGCCCGGTCTGCCAAGGCAAGCGGCTCAAGCGGGAGATTCTTGCGGTTACGGTAAGCGGCAAGAGCATTGCCGATGTGACCGGTTTCTCGATCGGGGACGGTCAGCGCTTCTTCCGCGAGATGGAACTGACCGAGAAAGAACGCTCGATTGCGAATCTGATTCTGAAGGAGATCGACAGCCGGCTCGGATTCCTCGTCAATGTAGGATTGAATTATTTGACGCTCAGCCGGGCGGCGGGCACTTTGTCCGGCGGCGAGGCCCAGCGCATCCGGCTGGCGACCCAGATTGGTTCCAGCCTGATGGGCGTGCTCTATATTCTGGACGAGCCCAGCATCGGGCTGCATCAGCGCGACAACGACCGGCTGATCTCAACGCTCGGACATATGCGGGACCTCGGCAACACGCTGATCGTGGTGGAGCACGACGAAGACACGATGCTGGCCGCCGATTATATTATCGACATTGGACCGGGAGCGGGAATCCACGGCGGGCGGGTTATGGCTCAAGGGACGCCGCAGGAGATTATGCAGGATTCTAATTCGCTGACCGGAGAGTATCTCAGCGGGCGCAGGTTCATCCCGGTTCCGAGCGCCCGGCGCAAGCCGGAAGGCCGGTGGCTGGAGGTGCGCGGCGCCAGGGAGAACAACCTGAAGAATGTGGATGTGAAGATTCCGCTGGGCATCTTCACCGCCGTTACCGGCGTCTCAGGCTCCGGCAAATCGTCGCTCGTCAACGAGATTCTCTACAAGAGTCTGGCGCGCGAACTGAACGGCGCGTACAAGGTGCGGCCTGGACTCCACAAGGAAATTCGGGGCCTGGAGCAGCTGGACAAGGTCATCGACATCGACCAGTCGCCGATCGGCCGGACTCCGCGGTCCAATCCGGCGACCTATACGGGAGTGTTCGACGATGTCCGTGACCTCTTCTCCAAGACCAATGATGCCAAGCTGCGCGGATTCCAGAAGGGACGCTTCAGCTTCAATATCAAGGGCGGCCGCTGCGAGGCCTGCAAGGGCGACGGCATCATCAAGATCGAGATGCACTTCCTGCCGGATGTCTATGTTCCGTGCGAAGTCTGCAAGGGCAAACGGTATAACCGGGAGACGCTGGAGGTCAAGTACAAAGGCAAGAACATTGCCGATGTGCTGGAGATGACCGTTGAGGATGCGACGTCCTTCTTCGAGAACATTCCGCGCATTCACCGCAAGATGAAGACGCTGCTGGATGTGGGATTGGGCTACATCAAGCTGGGCCAGCCCGGAACCACGCTCTCGGGCGGCGAGGCGCAGCGCGTCAAGCTGGCTTCGGAGCTGTACCGCCGGAGCACCGGGAAGACACTCTACATTCTCGATGAACCGACAACGGGTCTGCATGTTGACGATATCGGCCGGCTGCTGGATGTGCTGCACCGTCTTGTGGACTCCGGCGAATCGGTGCTCGTAATCGAGCATAATCTGGATGTCATCAAGACGGCGGACTACATTATCGACATGGGGCCGGAGGGCGGCAGCGGCGGCGGTACCGTTATCGCCAAGGGAACGCCGGAGCAGATTATTGAAGTGCCCGAATCGTATACAGGCCAATACTTGAAGCCTGTATTGCTGCGGGATGCGAAGCGGACGCAGGAGCTTCAGCCGCAGAGCTGAGGATTTTGAGGCCAAGGCCAAGGTGGGAGTGTTCCCGGACAATCTCCGGGGACTCTCGGCCGCTCCGTGCCGGGGCCGCAGTAGTCATGATCGGCTGGGCCTGTCCGCGCAGAGAATCCTCCTCGAGCCAAACAACCTCCGTCATCCGGAAGTGCCGGATGACGGAGGTTGTTTAGTTTTGAAAGGTATTAGCGATAAAGGAAATTCAGGGTGGCGTCTTTCAGCAGCGGCGCCGTCTCATCCTTGGGCGAGAGCACCGGTGTAATCTCAAGCGGCCACTCTACTCCGATATCGGGGTCGTTCCAGCGAATGCCGCCGTCGCAGTCGGGCGCGTACAGTTCATCGCATTTATACTGGACCTCGACGTCTTCGGTCAGCGTCATGAAGCCGTGAGCAAAGCCCTTCGGGATGAGCAGCTGCTTCTTGTTCTCGGCCGTCAGTTCAATGCCGAACCACTTCCCGTAAGTCGGGCTGCCCTGTCGGATATCCACGGCTACATCATAGATGGAGCCGCGCGTACACCGGACCAGCTTGGTCTGCGCTTTGGGTTCGAGCTGAAAATGCAGGCCCCGGAGCGTCCCTTTGACGGCCGAATAAGATTGGTTATCCTGTACGAACGTCAGATTCAGTCCCTGCTCCTTGAACTTGGCCTCGCTGTAAGTCTCCATGAACCAGCCCCGATGATCGCCGAAGACCGCCGGTTCTACAACCAGCACTCCCTCCAGGGGCGTCGCGGTAAATTTCATTGAAATCCCTCCGGTAGATTAAGAATAGGGTGTGCGTTTAATACTGTATTTTGCCGGTAGCGACTTTCATGAGATATTGTCCATATCCCGTCTTGCTCAGCTTGCGTCCGCATTCCATCAGATGGTCCCTAGTGATCCAGCCGTTGATGTAGGCAATTTCTTCGGGGGCGGCAATCTTGATGCCCTGATGATCCTCGATGGTGCGGACAAAATTGGTGGCGTCCACCAGGCTTTGGTGCGTTCCCGTATCGAGCCAGGTGAAGCCGCGGCCCAGCACTTCGACGTCCAGCTCGCCAAGCGCCAGATAGGCTTCGTTGATCGAAGTAATCTCCAGTTCGCCGCGCTGCGATGGTTGAACGTTCTTGGCCATGGAGACGACCCGGTTGTCGTAGAAATACAGTCCGGTAATCGCGTAATTGGATTTGGGCACAGCCGGCTTCTCTTCAATGCTCAGGACTTTGCCCTCTTCGTCGAATTCAATGACTCCGAAACGTTCCGGATCGGGTACATGATACCCGAACACGGTAGCTCCCTGCTTCTTCTCGGCGGCCCGCTTCAGAATCTGCGTCATTCCGTTGCCGTAGTAGATGTTGTCGCCCAGCACCATGGCGACGGAATCTTCGCCGATGAAGGATTCGCCCAGAATGAACGCTTGGGCCAGACCGTCCGGGCTCGGCTGCACCTTATACTGAAGCGAAAGACCGAACTGGGAACCGTCCCCGAGCAGATTCTCGAAGCGGGGCGTGTCCTCGGGCGTAGAGATAATCAGAATTTCCTGGATACCGGCAAGCATAAGGGTGGACAGCGGATAATAGATCATCGGCTTGTCGTAGACCGGCAGCAGCTGTTTGCTCGTTACCATCGTCAGCGGGTAAAGGCGTGTACCGCTTCCGCCGGCCAGAATAATGCCTTTCATTGTTATATTCAGCTCTCCCTGTGTCTATGTAATGGATGCAATGACAGCGAACTCCAGTCATCGATTATATTTTACGCTCTCGGTTCGGGCTTTGTCTATTTGATATGGAATTTGGAGGGAGCTTTCATTTATTCTGGCAAGCTTCACGCCGCTCTGCTATAATTGATGGGTTAATCGTCTGGTAGTCAAGAATTTTAATGATAGAAGCTATCCTAGGGAGGATTCTCATAGATGACAGAGCGGGAAATACGCAGGGAAGACGTCGAGCTGCTGGCTCCGGCCGGCGATTGGGACTGCATGCGGGCAGCCGTCGCGAACGGGGCGGATGCGGTTTTTTTCGGCGTGGAGAAATTCAATGCCCGGGCGCGGGCGAACAACTTCAGAATGGAAGAGCTGCCGGAGATTATGGCTTTCCTGCACAGCTACGGCGTGAAAGGCTTTCTGACATTCAATATTCTGGTGTTCGAAAATGAGCTGGAGGATGCCAAGGAGCTGATCGATGCCTGTGTGGACGCGGGTGTGGATGCGGTTATCGTTCAGGATTTGGGCCTCGTGCAGATGATCCGCGAGATTTCGCCGGACTTCCCGATTCACGGTTCGACCCAGATGACGATTACCTCGCCGGAGGCGGTGGAATTCACGAAGCCGTTCGGTATGGAGCGCGTGGTGCTCGGCCGGGAGAACAATCTGAAGCAGATTCGGAAGATCGGAGAACAGGCCCGTCTGCCGATGGAAGTATTCGTGCATGGCGCTCTCTGCGTCTCGTACTCGGGTCAATGCCTGACGTCGGAGATGTGGGGCGGCCGTTCGGCCAACCGGGGCGAGTGTGCGCAGGCCTGCCGGCTGCCGTATGATCTGCTCGTGGACGGCGTGCCGCAGCCGATGGGCGACGTCGCCTACCTGCTGTCGCCGAAGGATCTGGCGGCCATCGACATCATGCCCGAGCTGATCGAAGCGGGGGTAACGTCCTTCAAGATTGAAGGGCGGTTGAAGAGTCCGGAATATGTGGCCAATGTCGTCGGCAAGTACCGGAAGGCGATTGACGGGTATTTTGACGGCAAATGGGCGCAGCCCTCGGCGGAAGAAATGCGGGAGCTGCAGCAGAGCTTCTCGCGCGGCTTCACCCACGGCTTCCTCGAAGGCACCAACAACAAGAAGCTCGTGGACGGTACGTTCCCGAAGAGCCGCGGCGTCTACCTCGGGACCGTGGAGCAGATCCTCCGCGACGGCGTGGTATGCCGCCTGAATGCCCCGCTCAAGCGCGGCGACGGCATCGTGTTCGATGCGGGCGACCCGACGAAGAAAGAAGAGGGCGGGCGCGTCTACGACCTGCGCCGCAAGGGTGTGAAGCTGGAAGGCGAAGCGGGCGAAGGCTGGGTGATCGACATTGTGCCGGGACGCAGCGACGTCGACCTGCGCCGTCTTCATGTCGGGGACCGCATCTGGAAGACGAATGATCCGGCGCTTGACCGCAGCCTGCGGCAGACGTACGAGACCGAGAAGCCGTACCGGGTCTTCCCGGTGCAGGTCAAGGCATCGGGACGCGCGGGCGAACCGCTGGCGACCTGGTGGACGGACCTTCATAAAGGCGTCACCGTCCGCGTCGACTCCGAGCTGCCGCTGGAGCCTGCGCTCAAGCGTCCGATGGACGCAGCGCTCTTAGAGGAGCAGTTCGGCCGCCTCGGCGGCACGCTGTTCCAGCTCGACCGGCTCGACGCCCTCCTGGAAGGCGACGTCATTGTGCCGATGCGCGAGCTGAACGGCATTCGCCGCCGCGCCGTCGAGCTGCTGGCCGGCGAGCGCCCGAAACCGCCCGTCTACGTGAAACGGGCGGTTGACCCTTACGGCGACGCGTACCCGCAAGGGTCCGCCGCCGCAGGCGCCCGGCCTGCCGCCTGGGCGGGGCCGGCCGGCGAAGCGCCGCGCGGCGCTTCGCTCACCGCGCTGTGCCGCAGCCTGCCGCAGGTGCAGGCTGCGCTGGAAGCGGGCGTCGGCTTCATCTACGCCGACTTCGAGTTCATCAAGCAGTTCCCGGCAGCGGTCGAAGCCGTCAGAGCTGCGGGCGCGAAGATTGCGCTGGCGACGCCGCGCATTCACATGCCCGGCGAGAACGGCTATCACGCCAACATCCTGCGCCTTCAGCCGGATGCTGTGCTGGTGCGCAATACCGGCGCGCTGTATTATTACTTGCGCCGCCGTCAAGAGGAGCCGAATGCCGTCCATCCGCAGCTGATCGGCGATTTCTCCCTGAATATCGCGAACCACAAGGCGGCCAAGGTATTCCTGGAGGCCGGCTGCGACCGGATCACGCCGTCGTATGATCTCAACATCCAGCAGATGGTCGACCTCCTCGAGCGCAGCGATACGTCGCGGACGGAGGTTGTCATTCACCAGCATCTGCCGATGTTCCATACCGAACACTGCGTGTACTGCACCTTCCTTAGCGAAGGCACGGATTATACGAACTGCGGCCGGCCGTGCGAATCGGGGCGGGCTTCGCTTCAAGACCGGATTGGCATGAGCCACCCCGTACGGGTCGATGAAGGCTGCCGCAACACGGTGTACAATGCAATCGAGCAGTCCGGCGCCGAGTACCTGAGCCATTTCCAGAGCCTGGGCGTGGCTTCGTTCCGCGTAGAGTTTCTGGAAGAGACTCCGGAGCAGGTCATTCAGGTGCTGGATCTGTACAACCAGGCTCTGCGGGGCGAAATTTCCGGTACCAGCGTCTGGAGGACACTCAAGGCCACCAACCAGCTCGGCGTAACGCGGGGGCAGCTGGTAAAATAGCTGGTGTAGTGCAGCTCATTCTTTATAGAGAACGCCCTGTCGATCCGACGGAGCGTTCTTCTTTTATTCCGACTTTTGCCCAATTCCTCTTAGAACTGCTATAATAGTAGCAACTCATATGTTCTTTAAAAAGCACGACTCGTCGCTTGCGACGAAACGACCCCAAGGAGCTGATTTCATTGAAGATCCGCAAAGCGATTATCCCGGCCGCCGGGCTGGGTACCCGCTTTCTGCCCGCGACCAAGGCGATGCCGAAGGAAATGCTGCCGATCGTGGACAAGCCGACGATTCAATATATCGTGGAGGAAGCCGTGGCCTCCGGCATTGAGGACATCATTATCGTAACCGGCAAAGGCAAGCGGGCGATCGAAGACCATTTTGACAATTCGTTCGAGCTTGAGTTCAACCTGGCGGAGAAGCAGAAGTGGGAGCTGCTCGACTCGGTCCGCAAGTCCTCCGAGATGGCCGACATTCATTATATCCGGCAAAAAGAGCCCAAGGGACTGGGCCACGCCATCTGGTGTGCCCGCAAGTTCATCGGCAACGAGCCGTTTGCCGTGCTCCTGGGGGACGACATCGTCGAGGCGGACAAGCCCTGCCTGAAGCAGATGATCGACATCTACGATCAATACAAATCTTCCGTGGTCGGCGTACAGCCCGTCCCTTGGGAAGAAGTGCACCGCTATGGCGTCGTAGACGGGACGGAGCTGGCTGACCGTGTATTCAAAGCCAATCGCCTGGTGGAGAAGCCTAAGGAGAACGCGCCTTCCAATCTTGCGATTCTCGGCCGTTACATTCTGACGCCGCGCATCTTTGACATGCTGGAGGAGCAGCAGGTCGGAGTCGGCGGCGAAATTCAGCTAACCGACGCCATTGCCCGGCTGAGCGAAGTGGAGCGCATCATTGCTTACCATTTTGAAGGCAAGCGCCATGACGTCGGCGAGAAGATGGGCTTCATCCAGACGACTATTCATTATGCCCTGCAGCATGAAGAACTGCGGGAAGACCTGCTTCAGTATTTGAGAACCATCGTCTCGGAGAGCGAGTCTCCGCAGACGACAACCCGCTAGTTCCGGGAATGGAACGCGGGGATCACCGGAGAATCGGCCTCTGCCCCGCCTGCATGGACGGCGGCAGAGGCTTTTTATGAAGGAGCGGATAGAGAACATGGCCTATTTACTGAAATCGCCGTCCCGTTATATCCAAGGACCCGGTGTCATGGACCGGCTGCCCGGTCTCTGCACTCAATTGGGCGGCGCACGGGCGGCTGTGCTGGTGGACGGGTTCATTTGGGAGCGGCACGGAGAACGGCTGGAGGAACTCTTTAAGAACGGCGGCCTGCCGGTCCAGGTGGAGGCTTACCGGGGAGAATGCACCGAAGCGAGAGTGAAAGAATACGCCGGACGGCTGGGCATTCGGGACGGGCGGACCTTACTGGTTGGAATCGGGGGCGGCAAAACGCTGGATGCGGCCAAGGCAGCCGCCCATTTTACCGGATGTCCGCTGATTGTGGCGCCGACCGCCGCCTCCACCGACGCGCCGTGCAGCGCCCTCTCGGTGCTGTATCAGGAGAACGGCGAACTGGACCGTTACTTGGAGCTGGACCGCAGTCCGGATATCGTGCTGGCCGACTCGGAGTTCATTGTCCAGGCCCCTGCGCGAATGCTGGCTGCCGGCATGGGCGATGCGCTGTCCACGTTCTACGAGGCGCGGGCTTGCCGGCGCTCCGCGGAGCAGACCGCAGCAGCGTCGAGACTTACGGGACCGGATACCGGGCCGGAGGCGGGAGATGGACCCGCCGCGCCAGAGAGAACGGCACCCTCCTTGTCCGCCTATCTGCTCGCCGAGGGGTGCCTGCGCACCGTGCTGGGATACGGAGAGCAAGCTTTCTGCGACGCACGGGCGGGTCGTCTGACGGATGCGGTGGAGCATATCATTGAGGCGAATATCTATATGAGCGGCATCGGGTTCGAGAGCGGGGGCCTGGCTGCGGCTCATGCCGTCCACAACGGGCTGACCGTTCTGGAAGAGACGGGAAGCGTTATGCACGGGGAAAAAGTAGCCTACGCCACGGCCGTTCAGCTCTGCCTGGAGGAAGCGCCGGAAGCGGAGATCCGGCAGATTCAGGCGTTTTGCCGGAAGGTAGGGCTTCCGGTTACCCTGCGCGAGCTCGGCCTCAGCGCCGACCGGCCGGACCGGCTGGCTCTTGCTGCCGAGGCCAGCTGTGCGTCCGGCTCTCCGA
Source organism: Paenibacillus glufosinatiresistens (assembly GCF_031470375.1). NCBI lineage: Bacteria > Bacillati > Bacillota > Bacilli > Caryophanales > Paenibacillaceae > Paenibacillus > Paenibacillus glufosinatiresistens. Next base: position 26,563 of record NZ_JAVFHT010000005.1, on the reverse strand, counting down.
TGGCACATATGCCTTTTGCTGTGACCCCGGATAAGGTGCTGAGCGCCATGCTGGCAGCTGACCGTCTTGGCGGGCAGGACGCACTCTCCTGAATCGCGGCTGCCTTGCTCTCTGGGCCGAAACGGACGATTAACCATTCCTCATAACCAAAAGGCTGTATGTCCCGTGGGAGGACATACAGCCTTTTGCTATTGCGTTTCAGTTTGAATCGTACAGCTTGCACCGTGCAGCTTATACTGGATCAGCTCACATCTTAACTACATCATCAATCTGGGCCGCTTCATTCGGATCGGCCGCGATGAGCTTGTTATACACGTCCTGATCCTGCATCTGGTTCGCTTTCTTCAGCGCCCCCAAATACCAGCGGGCGAGTTCCCGATTGACAGCGTCGCTGTAATCTTCGCCAAGCTTGCCTTTGAAGGTATTGATCGCTTCCTGGAAGTCGCCGGAGAGAAGCTGGATCTTTCCGGCCGCGAGCGCAAGGGAAGCGGGAAGCTCGGATTCCTTGCCGCCGGCATCGTTGAGCGCGTAGCCGTAAGCTTGAAGGCCAATGCCGAAGTTAGCTTCCATCGTGGCTTCTTCCGCGTCGTCGTTGATCCCGTCGCCGATCTGCGCGCGGGAGGCCTGCCCGAGTTCCAACGCCCGGGCGGCCACAGCGCTGTACCAGTCCGGAGACCAAGGCTCAGGCTGGGACGCCAGATCCGCGTAGCTGCCGGTGAAGCCGGTCTGCAGCAGCTCTGCGGCTCCGGCACTGTCGCCGGACAGCTCCTTGATTCTGCTGATGCTCATGCCAATCAGCGGAGTAACATCGAACGGGCGCCCCTGCAGCTGTTCCTTCGGCAGCGTTTTGATATGGGCGATGCCGGCTTCCACCTGATCGTAAGCGGTCAGAGCGTCCTGGAAGTAGGTTTGTTCCTTGGCGCTGTCCTTCTTCGCGCGGGCCTCGCTGCCAAGCGCAGAGGCGCGGCTGATGAGCTGTTCATACCAGTTAATGTCCCACTTGAACCGGTAGCTGTTATCCAGCAGAACCTTATAGGCCAGTTCCGGCTCTTTCTTCAGATCATACAGATTCACCAGCTGATTCAGAAGCTGTTTGTTGCTCGGCTCTTTCTTCAAAGTCTTGGCCAGCAGTGCGTGAGCTTTCTCGGCGAACTCCTCCTGTCCGGTCTGCTTATAGATCTGTTGATCCAGCGCAGAGAGGAGAAGGACCGATTCCGGATGGGTCGGGCGGAGCTTCAGCGCCTTCTGCAGGGGAGAAGCAATCTCCTCATAGGAAGTGCTGTACCGGACGAGCCCTTTGGCTTCTACTGTCGACGCATTGGAGCTGAGCGAACGGCCCGATACGGTGAGGACCGTCACAGCGGCGACAGTCAGCACGGCCAGGTAGCCGTAACGGATACCGTTGCCCTTCAGCGCAGGCTTCACTTCCCGGCTGTCCATGGCATCTGCCATGCCTGCCAGACCCAGGAACACCAGGATGCCCATGAAGCCATAGCTGAGATTGAAGTCGAGCGTGCTGTGAAGCAGGATTGACAGCGTGAGAATGAGATAGAAGAAACCGTTCGAATAATCATCCAGCTCGTTCCGGTTCTTGATGTAACCGCGAATGTATTTATAAAAGATATACAGAATGAAGCCCATGAATACGAGGAAGCCCACAATGCCGACTTCGATAAGATACTGCAGGAAGAAGTTGTGCGCCTGGCGGCTGACGTACGGATTGTTCTGGTACTCTTCGTACAGCGAAGCCCAGCCTCCGCCGCCGGTACCGATAACCGGGTGATCCTTAACCACCTTCAGGGCATCCTTGTAAAATGTAATCCGCTCCAGCACGCTGTGCTGCTTGAAGTTGATGTTCTCCAGCCGGGTCTCCACGTTGGCCGGCAGAATGCTGCGCAGACCGGTTCCGATCAGCAGGAAGGCGACGAGGCCTACGAGCACAGTGGAGCCGATCGGCAGCCACAGGCCGCTCAGCCTGCGCTTGGTCCAGCCTTCCAGCTTCCCGTCCAGCCAGGGAGCCAAGTATTTCTGGATAACCCAGCTAAGCGCCGCAGCTGCTGCCGACCCGATCACCAGCCAGCACCAGCCCCGGAAGGCGGCACCCGCGTCCGGAACCTTGCTCAGCCGTTCCCCGATATTTGTTACCGGGCTGGTTATAGCAAGAGATACAATGCCGGCAATTCCGAGATGCAGAATCCAGAGAATCTGCCGGGCCGGCTTCAGGAACAGCAGCAGCAGAACAAAGACAACCGGAAGCATGACGAGACCGCCGCGCGACAGCGTCAGCAGCAGGGAGACGATGATCGGCACAAGCATGAAGGCGTGCGTCAGCGTGCCGTACCAGCGGCGGGAACGAATCAGAGCGAAGATGGCGACGAACAGAAAAGCCATCAAAAAGGCTGCATATGTATTGGCGTATTGGAATACCGCGGTCAGCCGAAGGCCGTTCGCATCCGTCATTACAGCGTCCAGATAGCGTCCGCCTTTGACCGTGTCGGAGAACCAGCCGACCATGCCCCCGGCTACGTTCCAGGCTCCAAGCCAGTTCAGCATGCCGAACCAGACAAGGACGTAAGCAACTGTCAATACCGCGTTTTGTATGGTAACATTGATTTGTTTGTGTCGAAGGAGGTAGAGCGATACGATAAATACCGCCGCATACATCGACTGAATCAGCAGCAGATTGACCGCCATATAGTGGGACGCGGCTGCAAACATCGACAGCAAATAAGTCAGCGGAAGCAGCAGTACCAGCACCGCGAGCAGGTCGCGTTCATCGTTCAGGCGGAACTTCGTGAAGAAGATTCCGATCCAGCCGATCAGCAGCAGGCAGCCGAGCAGAACCGCGATATAGATCGGTTTCTCGAAGTCGATCTGCTGTCCGTTAAATAATGCCACTTGAAACGGAGTCCATACCAAAAATACAATAAAGCCAACAACCAATGTCCACAGCGCGCCCGACAACTTTTCCGCATTTCTCGACGGGGCCGCCTTTTTACCGTATACTGGATTCGACACTTTATAATCTCCTTTTCCTGTAGATACGAGGATATTTTAGCATAAGTTGACGGACATGGACCAGACTATTAATCATTATGCAAAGGAATCCGGGGATCGTACCATTGAGCGTTTGGTTGTATAATCATGAAAGTTCGATTATTAATTTCAGAGACAAGTGTTCTAGAGACAAGTCTTGAATATCCAACGAGGAGCTAACCATGAACATATTGATTACTGGCGGAGCAGGATTTATTGGAGGAAACTTTGTTCATTACATGCTAAAAAAGTATCCAAACTATAAAATAATCTGTGTTGATTTACTTACATATGCAGGGAATATGTATACGCTGAATCAGCCTTTAAACAATAAGAATTTTTCTTTTATTAAAGCAGATATAGCTGAACAGGAACAGATAAACCGCATTTTTGCAGAGGTCCGGCCTCAAATTGTAGTTAACTTCGCAGCAGAAAGCCATGTTGATCGCTCTATTCTAGATCCTGGAGCATTTATAAAAACAAATGTGGTAGGAACCCAAGTATTACTTGACGCCTCCCGTAAGTACCAAGTAGAACGTTTCCACCAGGTGTCAACGGATGAGGTCTATGGAGATCTACCATTAGACAGACCTGATTTATTTTTTACAGAGTCCACTCCGTTGCATGCATCATCACCTTACTCGGCATCCAAAGCAGGAGCTGACTTGTTAGTTCAAGCGTATCATCGAACCTATGATTTACCTGTCACAATATCGCGCTGCTCAAATAATTATGGGCCTTACCATTTTCCTGAAAAGCTGATTCCACTTATGGTTGTGAATGCTCTGACAGGGAAGAAGCTTCCGGTATACGGGGACGGTAAAAATGTTAGGGATTGGCTTTACGTTGAAGACCACTGCAGTGCTATTGATCTAATAATACATAAGGGTAAAGTGGGAGAAGTCTACAATGTCGGTGGACACAATGAAAGAACGAATCTTGAAGTCGTTCAAACCATTATTTCAGAGCTTGGTGCTGGGCAAATTCAATTTGTTGAGGATCGAGCAGGGCATGACAGAAGATACGCAATAGACCCGGATAAAATAAAAAGCCATTTGGGCTGGTATCCGGAGACTTCCTTCGAAGTAGGCCTGCGTAAAACGATTGAGTGGTATAAGCGGAATTCGGATTGGTGGCAGCTCATTTTAAATGATGAGTATAAACTATATAATAAAAAGTTCAGCGGAAGCTAACAGACCGATTGGGAGGGAGTTCTGATATAATGGCTTGCATGGAAGAAATTCGTGGAGAACTGGTGGAATTAAAATGTGCGGATGAGAACGATGCCCAGTTTTCTTTAGATATACGTAATGATCCGACGCTCACCCAATTTATCCCCAAAGTGCAAGGGTCGCTCAATGGCCAGATTAATTGGATTCTTAACGAGCGAAAACGTCCGGATTCCTTCTTTTATATAATCCTTAATAAAGAAGGAAAACGTCTTGGTACTGCTTCTCTCTATGATATAGACAAAAAACAGAGTCAGGCAGAGTTTGGAAGGTATATTTCTTACGGAAATGCACTGGAGAATGTGGAGGCTGCCTTGCTTATTCTGGATTTTGCTTTTAACGATCTTGGTGTGGGTACTGTTTTATTTAATAATGATGAAAGAAACTCTAAAATAATTAGCTTCTGGAAACGTTTTGGTGCGCAGTTACAACAAATTGTTGAGATGAATGGTTGGAAGGCAGCTCAATATTGGCTCGAGAAAGAGAACTACTTTAAACAAAGGGAGAAAATTATCGCTTTGCTTGCAAGGAGGAGTTAGTATGCTTGCAGTTCTTTCAAATGTGAATTGTGATACGATTATTAAAAAATCAAAAAAGTTTACCGAAGTAGTGGATCCCAATGGATACGGGAATATATTGGGGGAACTGCTCCATCCCTCGTCTTCTGCTAATGATAGTTCGGTAGAGACGGTCGTTATTATTGTCGATGTCCAAGACTATCTTAAGGATTCATTGGATTATAAACCACTAATTGATGATTTTTTCCAGACTTTGAGACAAGGCATTCAACCTGATAAACGGTATTTCCTTAATGATTGCGATTTCTATTTGGCTGCAAATCCGGATTATAAAGCTGAGTCTTCGATTCTAAAGATTACGCACTATTGGAACCAGTGCTTGATTGAACTTTGTGAGGAGAGAAAAGAATGTTTCTTGTTCCCGTACAGTGAATTGATTAGAAAATGTGGAGCATCAAACTTCTATTCTCCAAAAGCTTGGTATCTGGGAAGCGTAAGGCACAGCCTAGAGGGTTCTAAAGAGATTTGCGGCGAAATTGAACGAATTATAAAAATATCAAGAGGAGAATTGAAAAAAGTTCTTGTCCTTGATCTAGACAACACACTATGGGGGGGAGTTGCAGGCGAAGACGGCATTGAAGGTATTAAACTGGCCGATAGTGGATTAGGAAGAGCATATAAAGATTTTCAGCAGCAGCTTCTTCGAATAAAAGAAAGTGGAGCGTTGCTTGCAATCTGTTCTAAAAATAATGAACAGGACGCCTGGGACATTATAGAAAATCATCCTCACATGTTACTGAGAAGAGCGGATTTTGCTGCATCTCGTATTAACTGGTCAATCAAATCGAGGAATCTGCAAGAAATTGCATCGGAGTTAAACGTAGGGATTGACTCTTTGGTATTTATTGACGACAGTCCTACTGAACGTGAAGAGGTTAAAAGCGCTTTGCCTGCGTTGGAGGTGCCTGAGTTTCCTGGTTATCAGGAAGAACTTGCCAACTATGGGGCAGAACTTATGAAACGCTACTTTAAAAGAATGATTATTACCGCGGAGGATCGAAATAAAACTCAGCAATATGCAGCCCGAAGGCAAGTGGAGGAATTTAAAAGTCAGGCTTCTGATTTTGCAGGGTTTTTGAAAGGATTAAAGATTCAGGTACGACGCGTAGAGGCCGAGAATTTTCAAGAGCGTTTAATTCAATTGCTGCAGAAGACCAACCAGTTCAACACCACCCTCAAGCGGTATTCACCCGGTGAAGTTTTAAATATGTTTGAAAGTGAAAGTTGGAGATTCTATTTCTATGAAATTTCTGATAAGTTTGCAAACCATGGTTTATGCGCTTTGGTTATCGTGAATATAGAAAGTAACATTCCAGTGATTGATAATTTCGTAATGAGTTGCCGTGTTATGGGGAGAAATATTGAATTTGGTATTCTGGAACATGTAGAGAATGATATCAGGGGAAGTGGTTTCACCTCCTTAAAGGCTGAATATATTCAGGGACCTAAAAATATGCCAGTGGCCCGATTATACGAAAGAGCTGGCTATGAGTTGATTAACTCCCCTCAACCAGATCATGTTTCTTACAAGAAGAACCTGGAGAACAAAGAGGCTCTTCCTTTTTTCGGGGAGGTATATGAATGTTAGTTCATCATGTTGGCTACCTGGTTAAGAATTTGGCTCACGCCCTTGAGGAATTTAAAAATTTAGGGTATACCCAAACGAGTGTTACCACGTATGATCCTCATAGAGATATAGATATTTGTTTCTTAGAGAACAATAAACACGTGGTTGAATTAGTTGAACCTAAAAGCGAGACATCCGTTGTCTACAAAATGCTGAAAAAGCTAGGGATTTCACCTTACCACATTTGTTACGTAACTTCCTGTATAGAAGATACAACTAGACAGCTTATTGAGGAAGGATATGTAATGACTGCACAGCCTGAGATTGCTCCTGCTATCGACAACAAAAGAGTTGCCTTTTTTTATCACAAGCATGTTGGACTAATTGAAATATTGGAGGAAGCATAAAATGAGTAAAGAAGAACAACTGTTGAAATTATTCTCTGAGGTGCTTGAAGTAAAAGAGAATGATCTGAAATTATCCACTAAACCTGAGGAGATAAGTGAATGGGATTCTTTGGCCACGGTTCAACTTATTGCAGAAATCGAGGAAACATTCAAGTGCAAAATTCCTTTTGAGGAAATAGAAAATATTAAAGCGATAGAGGATTTTTTGAAGTTTATTTAACAAAAGAGGAATTCACATAAAAAGGAGATTGAATAATGACTATTCAAGTTTTAAAGCCTAAATTTCGTGTAGAAGAGTGCTTGGAAGAAATTCGAGAGTGTTTGGAGAAAGGCTGGACAGGCCTTGGTTTTAAGACGGTCCTTTTTGAAAAACAGTGGAAAGAGTATTCAGGACATACGAACGCTCACTTTCTAAATTCCGCTACCGTCGGACTTCATTTGGCTGTGGAGATTTTGAAGAAAGAGAACGGATGGGAAGACGGCGATGAAATTATCACTACTCCTATCACTTTCGTATCAACAAATCATGCTATTTTATATGAAAAACTTGTTCCGAGATTTGCTGATGTGGATGAGTATCTGTGTCTCGATCCAGAAGATGTAGAGCGTAAAATCAATGAAAAGACGAGAGCAGTGATGTTCGTTGGATATGGCGGAAGAGTAGGTCAGTTGGAGAAGATTATTGATATTTGCAAACGCAGAAATCTGAAGTTAATTCTGGATGCTGCACACATGACGGGCACACGAGTTAATGGAGTGTTTCCGGGTACATGGCCAGGTGTAGACGTAACTGTCTATTCATATCAAGCTGTTAAAAATCTCCCAACGGCAGATAGTGGTATGATTTGCTTTAAAGAGGACTCATACGATGAGATTTGCCGCAAGCTAACTTGGCTGGGAATCAACAAAGATACATACCAGCGGAGTTCTGATAAGGGTACCTACAAGTGGAAGTACGATGTAGATTACCTTGGTTATAAAGATCATGGAAACTCGATTATGGCTGCTATCGCATTGGTGCAACTTAAATATGTGGATGAAGATAACTCCTATAGACGTACCCTTGCTTCTAAATATGATGAGATGTTCCAGGGAATCAAGAACATTCAAATCATTGATACACCTAATAAGGGGGAAAGTTCGCATCACATTTATGAGATTGCCGTGGGAGACCGTGATGGACTCATGGCAAGACTTGAAGAACACGATATCTATGCGGGCGTTCATTATCGTGATAATACAGAGTATAGTATGTACTCTTATGATTATGGAACCTGTCCTTATGCACATAAAATTTCCCAGCAAATCCTTACGTTACCCCTTCATTTAGAGTTGAATATTGAGGATATTGAAAAAATAGCTAAGATTGTAATTGAATACGTGAGTTAGTGAGGGATTATGAATATATTCAAACGGTTTGTTACTGATATAAAGTCGAGCAGATACGTTTTAAGTAATTTTGTTAATCAAGAGTTAACTGTAAAGTATAAGAGAAGTGCCCTTGGATTCTTCTGGTCTCTGCTCAATCCGGTTGCAACTATGATTGTTAGCTCAGTTGTATTTGGCAGTATCATGAGATTTGAACTTAAGGACTTTGTTGTTTTCCTGTATGCCGGCCTTCTTCCTTGGAACTTCTTTGCGGTTACACTTGATTTTAGTGGGGTCTCTATTCTTAATAATGAAGGCTTCATTAAAAAAATATATCTACCTAAGGTGTTATTTCCCTTTTCAATTGCCTGTGCCCAGTTTATAAACATGTTATTTTCAATGGCAGCTTTATTCTTTTTCATGGTTATACTCGGCGCGAAAATATCAACAGCCCTATTCTTTCTACCCTTTGCATTTATGTTGATATTTGTTTTTACAGTGGGTCTTTCCCTCATTCTGGCTACAATAAATGTGTATTTTAGAGATATGAGATATATTATGGGCGTTATAATGAATGCGTGGTATTACTTGACTCCTATCCTCTATCCGATTGATCGAATTCCAAGCTACTTAAAACCTGTATTTTACTTAAATCCTTGTTATTACTTGGTAGAAATGTTCAGAGCTCCAATATACAGAGGGAAATTCCCTGATCCGCAATTTATACTTGTAGCAACGTCAGTTTCAATTTTCTTTTTTGTAATGGGGCTCTTCTTCTTTTATCGTAAAGAGAGAGACTTCGTTTATCGGTTATAGTGGGGGAGAATTATGAATAATAATGCATCCATAGAATTTAAAGATGTGTCCTTACGATTTCGAATATATAGTGATAAGGGCTTATCCATTAAAGAGTCTATTATTAATCGGGTAAGAAGAAAAAACTATGCGGATAAGGTTAAAGAATTCTGGGTACTCCAACATCTCAATTTGTCAATAGAACACGGAGACCGGTTGGGGATCATTGGAAATAACGGGGCTGGTAAGAGTACTATGCTTAAGCTTATTTCTAAAATTTACGAACCGACACAAGGAACGATAGATGTTTCTGGTCGTGTTGTACCGCTTATTGAGCTCGGAGCAGGGTTTAATCCAGAGTTAACGGGAAGAGAAAACATTTACTTGAATGGTGCTGTACTGGGTTACACCAAAGAGGAAATGAAAAGCTTGGAGAAGAATATCATAGAATTTTCAGAACTTAAAGATTTTATTGATATTCCAATCAAGTATTACTCGACTGGTATGTATGCTCGGCTGGCTTTTACGGTGGCTACTGAAGTTCAACCTGAAATACTTATTATTGATGAGATTTTTGCTGGAGGAGATATTAATTTTGTAGATAGGGCTGTTAAAAGAATCAATAACTTAATAGACTCTGCACAAATTGTCATTATGGTATCCCACAGTCTCGGGCTCATCAAGGATGTTTGCAATCGCTGTATTGTAATTGCAGATCATGGAGTTGCCTTTGATGGCAAGGTTGATGATGCAATTAAATACTACCAATCCACTAATGGCCATTAAATGAGGTGTATCTTTGAAAATTGTTATAACGGGAGCGGAGGGGAAACTGGGGAGGGCATTAATGAAAAAAATGCCCTCTCATCATCAAGTCACTCCACTTAATACAAAGTTATGTGATGTCAGGGATACAAGAGTTGTTTCGGATTTAATTACAGAATTTAGTCCTGATGTCGTTATACATTGCGCTGCCTATACTGCCGTAGACCAAGCTGAGACCGAAAAAACTCTATGTTGGGATATTAATGTGAACGGCTCTATCAATGTAGCGAAAGCTTGTGAAGCGATTAAGGCGAAAATGATACTAATAAGTACGGATTATGTCTTTGATGGAGAAGGAACGGAGCCCTATGGAGTATTCCACCCAACTCGTCCGTTAAATGAATACGGAAAAAGCAAAGCCGAAGCTGAAATAGCAGTAAGCAGGATCGTGAGTAACTATTTTATAGTAAGAACTTCTTGGATGTTTGGAGACGGCGGTAATTTTGTGCGTACGATTCGTAGAATCGCCCAGGATAATCACAGAGCCACAGTAGTTACCGACCAAATTGGTTCCCCTACATATTCAGAGGATTTAGCCGATCTTTTAATTGACATGGCTGAGACAGAAGCATATGGAACCTACCATGTCACCAACGAAGGGTTTTGTAGTTGGGCTGATCTGGCTGAAGAAACGATGAACCAATTAAATATCGATGCTGACATACTACGAGTGACTAGTCCTAACTTTCCAATGTCTGCCAAACGGCCGCTTAACTCTCGGCTTTCCAAAGACTGTTTGGACAATAACGGATTTTATAGACTGCCGTCTTGGCAAGATGCGTTACAACGGTATCTAAAAGATCATGAGGGAGCGTTGAAGCTTGTCTGACAGACTTAGAGTATTGGCGATATTGGACCGACTAATTCCTTCAAATATTATTGGGCTTATCAAGCCAATGTTAGCTATGCAGAAGGCAAAAGAAATTTCATTTCGCATGAGATATACTTGGTTTTACGCGGAAAAGGATATTCAAAATTGCGATGTTTTGTTGTTGTGCAGAAATATAAGCCCCAAGGACCTGAAGCTTATTGAACTAGCTAAGAAGCATGATAAGGCTATTATCTTTGACATTGACGATAACTTCTTCGAACTTCCGGTAGAAACACCGATTGGAAAATTTCATCGAAATCCGGTCCATTTGTTTGTAGTCAGCGAGATGCTTAAACAAGCAGATGCAGTAAGAGTTTATTCAGCTCCTATGCTTGAAATTTCCAAATCTCTAAATCCAAATAGTTTTTTGCTGAAAAGTTATTTTGATTTTTCTATGTTGGAAAATGTAAAGCGAGAGAACCACAAGCCAATAAAAATTGTATATGCGACTAGTCGTGTAGCTGCAGATGACTTTTTAGCTAGTACCTATATACCTGCTTTAATAAGAATATTGGAAGAATATAAGGATCGGGTTGAGTTTTATTCCTTTGGAACATTGCCTCATCAGCTTCTCGAGTTCCCCAATGCAAAGAAGCTCCCCTATCAACATAATTATACATCTTTTATTAAATTTTTTTATTCCCAAGGTTTTGACATTGGTCTGGCTCCATTGCTTGATGATGTTGTTCACAACTCAAAAACAAACAATAAATTTAGAGAATATGGAGCAATGGGAGTATGTGGAATCTATTCTAATGCTCAAATTTATCGAGATTGTGTAAACCACAAAGAAAATGGTATCCTGACGGATAATACAGTAGAGGGCTGGTATGAGTCTTTACGCCTTCTTATTGAGAATGAGAATAATATTAGAGCTAAAATTGCTTCTGCCGCTGAGAAAGATGTGAAGTCTAACTATTCCTTCGAGGGAACTGTTGATGACTGGAGACATCTTTTGAGCATGGTCTCTTCCGCTGAGAATAGAAAAGAATATAACAATATTATGAATTTGAAATTACTTATTGTGATGGATGATTTCTTCTTGCCCACTATTGATCTGAGGTTTGAGCCGCTCGCGCAACTGATGGGCTTTACGGGAATTTATAATGATCGTATCCGAATTTTTGAGGCCACCTCAGAGAAGTTAAGTCAATATGACGTCGTTGTTTACTTCCCCAAAGATAATGGGAAATTAGATATAACGATTGAGTACTTAAGCAAGCTTTGTTCTCATTTAATTGTGGACACGGTTAAGCCATATAGTTGTGAACATAAACGGGACAATGTTATTTTTTCTAACTCTATCGAGTTGATCTCTAATCAGCAAAGGATAGCAGATCTCAGTTATAAGGAAAATGTGGATATTCTAAAAGCCGCATATGAAAAGATACTTATTGATGATGAAAGTGATAAGATTTCTGATGTTATTTTTTCTGCCTTTCAGAAAAAGCAGAACTTATCAGAACACTATTACTCGCGAGAATCTTCTATTTTTCTCTGGGCTAATCTTCTTCAGCCTTACAAGGGCAGCTTAGGATTGCATCATGTTTCTTTCCTGGCTAGGTTACTTAATGCTCTTCTCAAACCGTTCAAAAAGGCAGGGAGAAAATTACTTAGAGTTATCCGTCCCGTTACTACTAAGCTTAGATTAATACGCAGTAAATCTCATATTCTTTTCGTTGTTTTACTGGATTATTTTAAAATCAATGTCAAGAAAAATTATTGATAAATTTAGAAAAAAGGCTCCTGTCACTGAGCATAGTGGCTGGAGCTTTTTTAATGGGCTTAATGGGTTTAACTGCTGATTGTTTTTTGTGGAAGAACTGATTTCGTTATGGTGTTCTTGTACAGGCGTAAAAAAGGATATTCTACCAATAAAGAGACCAAATAGGAGACGATTAGGCTCATTAATAGCCAGAAATAACGGTTGGATGATATTCCGATATTAGCCAAAAGAATGTGAAACAAATAAAGAGGGTAGGAAAGTCTGGCAATTGCTGAAATCAAAGCAGATAGGTTAAAAGAGCGAATTTTAATTGCATACACTGACATAAGCAAAGAACTAAAGGCTATAGACAACCATACAGGATAAATAAGAGTTTCATAGGTCATTTTAGCAGGCTCATAGAAAATTGAAGGGTGAAAGCGGAAATATAAGTAGAACGCAGATAACATCAAGATACCTAGCCCCATCAGAACACCCTTTGTATTAGTAGTAATTTTGCAATTTCTTACAATCCAAGCTACAATAACACCTCCTACCAGTTCGTCGTATCGAGAATGAGGCCGTATAATATGGGCAAAGAACCAATTGTAATCGTCTGGAAGGACATTTCTAGTCACATACAAGCGAACAAATGTGGTACTTAAATAAATAATAATTAGCATAATCAGTACACGTTTAAATGAGCGCAAACTTTTTAGAAGTATAAGGAGGAATAACGGAGCCAGTAAATAGAAAAACCATTCTATAACAAGAGACCAACTGCCTCCAGCTGTATAAAGAGGATCCCAAAGATCACCTTTGAACAGATAAGGAATATATGTCTGTAAAAAGAAGAGATTAATAATTAATTGCTTAGCCAATCTGGATAAATTGAATCTCATATCATCGTTTATAAGGAAATTGGACAATATAGTGACTAAAGTCGCAAAGAGGTAGACAGGGTATATACGGAGAATTCGATTTTTATAGAAACGTCCAAAAGAAAAATTCCCTTTATTTTCATATTCAGAAAAGATAGCTCCTCCTATTAAAAAGCCTGAGAGAACAAAGAACAAGTCTACTCCAACCCAACCAATTCTAGATATAGAATCATACAAAAGACCACGGTAATGGAAGACTACGACACTCATAACCGCAAAGCATCGCAGTAAATCAGCCCCCTGATATTTACTCCTTTTAGTAAGATATTGGTAGTGTTCATTAATATAGCGAATAATAGGTTATTCACTCCCTCTATACTCAGGTTTCTTCCTCCGATAATTATACACATTTTTTGAACAGCTTGAATATTATGATCATCAGATCGCTAATCAAAATTTGAAGTGTAGGTGGGAGATGTGAAACTTCTTATTACAGGTGGCGCTGGGTTCATTGGAAGTAACTTTGCAAAATATATACTTCAGCGTTACCCGAGCTATCAAATTATTAATGTAGATGCTTTAACGTATGCAGGTAACCTAGATAATTTAAACTCACTTATCAACAATCCTAATCATACCTTCGTTGTAGGTGATATTACAGACAATAAGAAAATGATGGAGCTCGTGGGTGAGGGAGTTGATGTAATTGTTAATTTTGCTGCTGAATCGCATGTAGATCGTAGCATTGTAGACCCGGGTATCTTTATAAAAACAAATATACAAGGTACACAATCTTTGCTGGAGGCGGCATTAAAGAATAAAGTCAGTAAGTTTATTCAAATATCTACAGATGAAGTTTATGGTTCGCTGGGTCCCCGGGGGCTTTTTACTGAAAATACGCCTCTAAATCCCAACAGTCCCTACTCGGCTAGTAAAGCTGGAGCGGATCTTCTGGTTAGAGCTTATCATGAGACCTACAACCTTCCTGTGAACATTACGCGTTGTTCTAATAACTATGGTCCGTATCAATTTCCTGAAAAATTAATTCCACTGATGATTTTTAAGGCTATTGCTAATGAAAAACTCCCCTTGTATGGAGATGGATTAAATATCAGAGATTGGCTCTTTGTTGAAGACCATTGCAGTGCCATAGATCTTGTGATACACAAAGGTAAAGCTGGAGAAGTTTATAACATTGGCGGCAGTAACGAGCAGACGAATATTCAACTTGTTAAAATTATTTTGCAAGAGCTTGGTAAACATGAGGATTTAATTATGTATGTACCAGATAGGCTAGGGCATGACAGAAGATATGGAATTGACCCGTCCAAAATTATGACTTTGGGTTGGAAAGCTAATTATAATTTTAATCAAGGAATAAAGGAGACGATTCATTGGTATTTAAATAATAGTACATGGTATGAGAGAATTCGTTCGGGAAACTATAAACGACACTCTTACTCTGAGAGTACCGATTTGGAGTTGAACTCCAATGATGAATAGAGTTATCGTTACGGGAGCTGCAGGACAACTGGGCAAAGATGTAGTAATTGCTCTAAGACAGAATGGATTTGTCACCCTGGCAAGTGAACGGACGGACATGGATATTACCAACATAGAGCAATGCATGGCTGTTGTTCAACATTTTAACCCTGATGTAATTATTCATTGTGCTGCTTACACGGCGGTAGATAGGGCCGAGAGTGATATTGAAACGGCCTATGCTATTAATTCAGCGGGAACAAGAAATATAGCTGTGGCAGCAGAGAGAGTTAGGGCGAAGCTGGTCTATATAAGTACGGATTATGTCTTTGATGGCTTATCAGAGACCGCTTATCATGAATACGAGTGCCCTTTACCTCTTACGATTTACGGAAAAACTAAACGAGCAGGGGAAATTTTGGTCCAAACGTTATCTTCCCGCTATTTCATTGTTCGTACTTCATGGGTGTTTGGTAGGTATGGAGATAATTTTGTTAAAACTATGCTAAGATTAGGTCAAGAAAGACCGAAGCTTCACATCGTGGACGACCAAAGGGGCTCTCCTACGTATACAGTGGATCTTGCGCAATTTCTCATAGATTTAATAAGTACAGAAAAGTATGGGGTTTATCACGCTTCTAACAGCGGCTATTGCACTTGGTTTGAATTCGCTTCGGCGATTTTTGCTGAGGCCTCTGAATTGTTGAACCTTCCTTTTTCTGCAGAGTTGGTGCCTATAGTGACGCAGGAACTTAAAAGACCAGCTCCGCGTCCTAGAAACTCAGTAATGGAACATACATTTACTAAAGCCAGCGGCTTTCAAGAGTTGCGGCCTTGGCGGGAGGGACTGAGGGCTTTTCTATCTGAAATAAACAAGCCGTCTGAAAAGAGTTAAGGCTTACTTTGTCCCCTAAGAGCAATAAAAGTCTTCGGGGACAAAGAGCTCTGCCCGAACCATGAATTTGAAAGAAGAATGAGGGACTTAGAACGAATGAAAACTATAGTTAGTGTACATATAGTAACATACAACAGTGCTTCAGAAATTAGTGATTGTCTGAAGGCGATTCACTCTCAAATAGGTTTGGTGAGCCAAATTCTTATTGTGGACAATGCTTCTTCTGACACAACGATTGAGATGATTGAGAAATACAAGGGAAATTCAATTAAACTACCGAAGGTCGAGGTGACTCTTAATCCCGTCAACACCGGCTTCGCCCCCGCTCACAATCAGGCCATCGCGGCCAGCGATGCCGATTATGTTCTGGTATTGAACCCGGATGTTACACTAGCGCCGGATTACGTGTCGCGTCTGGTTGGTGTCATGGAGGCCAATCCGCGGATCGGCAGCGCTACAGGCAAGCTTCTGTCCAAGGCTGACCCGAACATTGTCGACAGCACCGGCCTTGTTATGAACCGGATGCGCCGGGCGTTCGACCGGGGGATGGGAGAACCGGCCGGGAACTGGACGGAATCCGGCGAGGTGTTCGGCGTCTCCGGGGCGGCGGCGATGTACAGCCGCCGGATGATTGAGGAGATCAGCATCGAAGGGGAGTTCTTCGACGGGGATTTTTTCGCGTACAAGGAAGATGTGGACGTGGCCTGGCGGGCGCAGCTGCTCGGATGGACCGCTTACTATGATGCCGAAGCCATCGCCTACCATGAACGGGGGTGGAAGACTTCGGGCCGTACGGCCAAGCCGCTCTTTGTCCGCCGAACGTCCTATATTAACCGTTATAAAATGCTGGCCAAGAACGAACCGGCACGCAGTCTTCTGACGACTCTGCTGATCTCGCTGCCTTATGAGCTTGCCGTCCATGGCTATATGCTGCTTCGAGAACCGAAAGTACTGACAGCTTGGGGGAGTTTCTTCCGGCAGTGGCCTGTCCTGCGGCGGAAACGGAAGCAGATCCATGAACGCCGCAAAAAAGTTTGAATATCCTATAATTTACTTTCATTGTCCGCAAAAGAGAGCCTTTTGCGGGTGTTTCTATGTTATAATATTTGTCGATATTACTAGATTTCAGTCAGGAGCGTTGCAAGGTGAAGCCCGATGTCAGCATTTTGATTCTGAATTACAATACGTGCCGCCTGACGCTGGATTGTCTGAGGTCGGTCTATGATTCGGCTACGGCGTATCGTTATGAGGTCATTGTGGTCGATAACCATTCCAGCGACGGTTCGGTGGAAGCGATCCGGCGGGAGTTTCCGCAGGCGGTGCTGATTGCCAATGAGGAGAATGTCGGATTCGCGCGAGGCAACAATCAGGCGATGAAGATGGCCGCCGGGCGTTATGTGCTGCTGCTGAATTCCGACACTGTGGTTATGCCGGAGACCTTGGATACCATGATTCGGTTCATGGACGAACGGCCGGATATCGGAGCCTCTGGATGTAAAATCATTCTTCCCGACGGAAGCCTGGATAAAGCCTGCAAACGCGGCTTTCCGACGCCGTCGGCGTCGTTCTACTATGCGTTCGGAATCAGCAAGCTGTTCCCGGACAACCCCCGCTACAACGGCTATCAGCTCGGCTACCTCGATCCCGATCAGGATTATGCCGTCGATGCGCTGGTTGGCGCTTTTATGATGGTCCGCCGGGAGACAATCGCAGAGGTAGGCGGACTCGACGAGGAATTCTTCATGTATGGGGAAGATTTGGACTGGTGCTATCGTATCAAGGAGGCGGGTTGGGGCATCTGGTATTACCCGCGTACGTCGATCATCCATCTCAAAGGCGGCAGCGCACGCCGGAGACCGCCGAAGATTATCTACGAGTTCCACCGGGCGATGATCCTGTTCCACCGCAAGCACTACCAGGCTAAATATAATGTTATGGTCAATGGTGCCGTGTATGCGGGGGTAGGAGTTAAACTGGCAGCCGCGCTGCTGCGCAATGCCCTTGCGCCGAAGCGGCCAGATGCAACACCGGTTCCGAGCCTAGCGGCGGCGGAGCAGACGGGCGCGCGAAGTGAGACGAAATCCGAGGTGAGATTATGATCCGCCGGAATCAGCGGTTTCTGACTCAACTGTATATGGTGGCCGACTTTCTGGTCATTCAGGCGTCGTTCCTGCTGGCCTGGTGGATTAAGTTCCGCAGCGGCTGGCTAACGTACTACAACCCGCTGCCGATTGAATCGTACAGCTACTGGAGTCTGGTATACAGCGGCATCGCCATTTTGTCAGGGATTGTACTGTCGCTGTATTTGCCGAAGCGAAAGAAGCGGTTCGCCGACGAGTTCCTGAAGATCTTTCAGGTGCACCTGATTTCCGGCTTTATCCTGCTCGGCGTCATGTTCTTCGTAAAAGAAATTAACGTATCCCGCCAATACCTGGCGATCTATATCGGAATCATCATGCTGTCCACGATGCTGTACCGCTTCGTGCTGAAGAAAATGCTGAAATCGCTGCGGCAGAAGGGCTTCAACCGCCAGTTCATCCTTATTCTCGGAGCGGGGACGCTGGGGAAGCGAATTCACGACAACCTTGCGCAGTATCCGGAGCTTGGATATGAAATCTTCGGATTTCTGGACGACTATCAGAACTGGAATACGCTTGAAGCCAAGCATTACAAGCCGATTCTGGGCACGATTGACGATCTGCCTGAAATTCTGGAGAGCCAGATGATCGACGAGGTCGTGCTTGCCCTGCCGCTGGATGTGCATCATAAATTCCCGGTCATTATCGGGGCCTGCGAGAAAGCGGGAGTACGGACATTGATTATTCCCGATTTTTTCGATTATTTGCCCGCCCGGCCGTACTTTGACAACTTCGCGGGGATGCCGATGATTAACGTCCGCGACATCCCGCTCGATATGGCCGGCAACCGGCTGGCCAAGCGGCTGTTCGATGTGGTCTTCTCGATCTTTGCCATTCTCGTAACGCTGCCCGTGATGGTCCTGGTGGCTATCGGAGTGAAGCTGACGTCGCCGGGGCCGGTTATTTTCAAGCAGGAGCGGGTCGGGCTGAACCGGCGGAACTTCACGATGTATAAATTCCGCTCTATGCGAATGCAGCGGGACGATGAAGAAGATACCGGCTGGAGCACCAAGGAAGATCCGCGCCGGACCCGGTTCGGAACCTTTATCCGGCGGACAAGTCTGGACGAGCTGCCGCAGTTCTTCAATGTGCTGCTCGGCCATATGAGCGTGGTAGGTCCCCGGCCTGAACGGCCCTTTTACGTGCAGCAGTTCAAGAGTGAGATTCCGAAATATATGGTCAAGCACCATGTGCGGCCCGGCATTACCGGATGGGCGCAGAGCAACGGTCTTCGCGGCGATACGTCGATTGAAGAGCGGATCAACCACGATATTTTCTACATCGAGAACTGGTCGCTGCTGTTCGATATCCGCATTATTCTGAAGACCATCCGCAACGGGTTCAAGAATGCCTATTGATAGTGAACAGGGCGCCGAGTCCTGCTGAAGAACCTGGCAGTTCCTGTATCAAGGAGCTGCGGGTTCTTTTTCTTTTGCAAGGATTAAGCCGGATACAGGAGACAGGGGGGCATCCGTTCGGAAAAAGGCGAAAAAACGTTCGCTTTTTTAGCCTTCGGCAAATTGACAGCGTACCCCTGCTATTTTACAATCGAAGAAAGAATCCGTGGAACAGGAGAAGGCCCGCCTCTGCACAAGAGGCGGCTTCTCTTGCTTCATGAGGCAATGGCGATCCAGAAGGATGAAGACCTATGACAACGGCGCGGGACCGCGTCCCGGCTTGGAGACATGTGTTCAAGCTGGACCCCGATCGACCGATCGGAGACGAAGAACTCGGCAGGATCTGTACATCAGGCACCGATGCGATTATGGTCGGCGGCTCTACCGGAGTGACGTATACCAATACTTCAGAACTGCTCGAACGTATCCGGAAATATGAGATTCCCTGCGTGCTTGAGGTGTCCGAACTTGGAGCGGTGGTGCCGGGCTTTGACCGGTATCTGATTCCGATGGTACTGAACAGCTCCAATCCGGCCTGGATTGTCGGCCAGCACCGGCAGGGGATTGAACGCTACGGCGATTATATGCCCTGGGATCTCCTTTTGGCAGAGGGTTATATTGTACTGAACGGGGATTCTGCGGTGGCCCGGCTGACCGAAGCGGATGTCAGGCTGGATGCCGAGGGAGCGGCAGCTTACGCCCAGGTGGCGGACAAGCTGATGAGGCTGCCGATAGTCTATGTAGAGTACAGCGGAGCCTTCGGAGATATGGAGACCGTAGCCCGCATCCGGGAGAGCGTGGAGCATGCCGCGCTCTTCTACGGCGGCGGAATCTGCGGTCCGGAAGAGGCGCGAAGGGCGGCTGCGGTCAGCGATACGGTTGTCGTAGGGAACATTGTATACCGGGATCTGGAGGCGGCGTTGGCGACGGTAGAAGCTGTGCGGACGGAAGCGTCTGCGGAGTGGAAGAATTGAGAAGAAACATCGCAAGAAGCGAACAGAAAGGAGCATGACCTTCATGCAATCCGTTAATATATACGACGCCGTGGCCCGGCTGAACCCGCCGCAGCGGCAGGCCGTCGAGGCGACCGAGGGACCGCTGCTGATTATGGCAGGAGCGGGAAGCGGGAAGACGCGGGTGCTGACGCACCGAATCGCCTGGCTGATTGCCAACCGCAAGGCTCCGCCTTGGGCGATCCTTGCGATTACTTTTACGAACAAAGCCGCCCGTGAAATGCAGGAACGCGTGTCAAAGCTGGTAGGACCGGAGGGGCGGGACATCTGGGTCTCCACCTTCCACTCCATGTGCGTGCGGATTCTCCGCAGAGACATTGAGCGGATCGGCTTCACCTCCAATTTCTCGATTCTGGATTCGACGGATCAGTTGTCCGTCATCCGCAACATCATGAAGGATCAGAACATCGACACGAAGAAATTCGAGCCGAAGGCGATCCAGGCCATGATCAGCAACGCCAAGAACGAGCTGATCACGCCGGCCAAGTATGAGGCGAAGATCGGCGATTATTTTGAAGGCATCGTGGCCAAGGTCTATACCCAGTACCAGAAGCGGCTCAAGAGCAACAATTCGCTTGATTTCGACGATCTTATTATGACGACGATCCAGCTCTTCCAAGAAGTGCCGGACGTGCTTGATTTCTATCAGAAGAAATTCAAATATATCCATGTCGACGAGTATCAGGATACGAACCGGGCCCAGTATATGCTGTGCCGGATGCTGGCCGACCAGCATCACCGGATTTGCGTCGTCGGAGACAGCGATCAGTCCATCTACCGGT
Source organism: Paenibacillus glufosinatiresistens (assembly GCF_031470375.1). Lineage (NCBI taxonomy): Bacteria > Bacillati > Bacillota > Bacilli > Caryophanales > Paenibacillaceae > Paenibacillus > Paenibacillus glufosinatiresistens. Next base: position 5,594 of record NZ_JAVFHT010000005.1, on the reverse strand, counting down.
GGCGCGGAGCCGACATTACGAACATTCTTAACTTCGAGGAAGACTACCCGGAAGCGAAGACGATTTTGCTGGAACAGAATTACCGGTCGACTTCCATTATTCTGGATGCCGCCAACGGCGTCATTGCGCTCAACACCGGACGCAAGCCGAAGAAGCTGTGGACCGATTCCGAAGAAGGCGAGAAGATCAAGGTGTACCGGGCGGATTCCGAGCATGACGAAGGTTATTTCATTACGGGCGAGATCAGCAAGAGCGTCAAGCAGGGCAGACGGTATCAGGACCATGCCATTCTGTACCGCACCAACGCTCAGTCCCGCGTAATCGAAGAGATTCTCATCAAGTCGGATATTCCGTATCAGATCGTGGGGGGCATCAAGTTCTACGAACGTAAGGAAATCAAGGACCTGCTTGCTTACCTGCGGCTGCTCTCCAACCCGGACGACGACATCAGCCTGACCCGGATCATCAATGTGCCCAAAAGAGGGCTCGGCGACACGACGGTCGCCAAGCTTGCAGCGGCAGCCGCTTCGCGGGGCGTCTCCATCTTCCGTGTGCTGGAGACCGTGGATGACCTCGGCTTCGCCGGGCGGACCCGGAACGCGCTCGTCGAATTCTACGACATGATCGAGGCGCTGCACCGGATGGTGGAGTTCCTATCGGTGACGGAGCTGACCGAGAAAGTGCTGGAGCTGTCCCAGTACCGGCTGGAGCTTCAGAACGAGAACACCCTGGAATCGCGCTCGCGGCTGGAGAATATCGACGAGTTCCTGTCGGTGACGATGGAATTCGAGAGGAACAATGAGGACAAGTCGCTGGTCGCTTTCCTGACCGACCTCGCGTTGATTGCCGATATTGACAGCATGAACGAGGAGGACGACGAACGCGGGGATGCGGTGGTTCTAATGACGATGCACAGCGCCAAGGGACTGGAGTTCCCGAACGTGTTCATTATCGGCTTAGAGGAAGGCGTCTTCCCGCACAGCCGGGCCTTCCAGGACAACGAAGAGCTGGAGGAAGAGCGGCGGCTGGCGTATGTCGGCATTACGCGCGCAGAGAAGCAGCTCTTCCTGACCTGCGCCCGGATGCGCACGCTGTTTGGCCGGACCACGGCCAATCCGCCGTCCCGCTTCCTTGAGGAGATTCCCGAGGAGCTGAAGGAAGACGCTTCTCCCGCCGGGTATGACCGCTACCGGCGGGGCTCAGGCGGCGACCTGGGCGGCGCCTACGGCGGCCGCGGCTTCGAGGGCGGCGGCCGGGGCAACTTCGGCGCCCGCGTGACGGGCGGCACCGGAGGAACCGGCGGCGGATATGCGGCCGGCGGTGCGGTCCGGGGAGGCGGCGGCAGCACAGCGCCCGCGGGATCGAGCGCCCGCGCGACCGTCGTATCCGGCGGGCCGGCGCAAGCCTCCGGAGCGGCCGGCGGCTTTAAGGCGGGCGACAAGGTATCCCACGGCAAATGGGGCGTCGGCACCATTGTCTCGGTCAAGGGCGAAGGCAACGACATGGAACTGCAGATTGCCTTCCCTGCTCCGGTAGGGGTGAAGAGACTGCTCGCGGGCTTTGCCCCGATCAGTAAAGTGGAATAGCGCGAAGGAACGGTTCGTGCGGGTGGCACCGATGTTTAGAAACGCCCGCACGCGTACATAGTGAAGGTGACGTATTTGATGAAGCAAGCCTAATACAGCAAGCCACGGAGGGATAAACCCCGCATGGATGAGATGCACAAGATGGAAGAGCTGGTGGCAGAGCTGAACCGGCTCGCCTACCATTACTACACCCTGGATGCCCCGCTGGTCAGCGACAAAGAATATGATGTGCTCTATGACAAGCTGCTGCAGCTGGAGGCGGAGAGCGGCCTGGTGCTGCCCGATTCGCCGACCCGCCGGGTCGGAGGCGAACTGCTGAAAGGTTTTGTTCCGCACCGCCATCTGGCTCCTCTGTGGAGCCTGGACAAAGCCCAGAATATTGAGCAGCTGCGGCTGTGGGAAGCCCGTGTGCTGAAGCTGGTGAACGATTACAACGCCAAGAACCCGGATACGCCGCTGCCGGCTCCGTGCTATGCGGTGGAGCTGAAGTTCGACGGGTTGACGCTTAACCTGACCTACCGCGACGGTGCCCTCGTGCAGGCGGCCACCCGGGGCAACGGCGTAACCGGCGAAGGGATTCTGGAGCAGGTGAAGACCATCAAATCCGTCCCGCTGTCCATTCCTTACCGGGAAGGCGTGATCGAGGTGCAGGGCGAAGGCATCATGAATCTGTCCGTGCTCGCCGAGTACAACCGGAGAGCGGCGGACCCGCTGAAGAATGCGCGCAACGGCGCCGCCGGAGCGCTGCGCAACCTGAACCCGAAGCTGACCGCCGAGCGTCGGCTGAACGCTTTTTTCTATAACGTCGGCTATGCGGAAGGAACCTCCTTCTCGAACCATCAGGAAATGATGCAGTTCCTGCGGGACAACCGCTTCAAGGTCAACCCGTACTTAACCTATTTCGACAGCTTCGACGGGGTCACGGAGCAGGTCGCCGAGATTGAAGCCAAGCGCTCGGGCCTGGACTATCTGATCGACGGAGCCGTTATCAAAATCACCGATTTCCGCACCCGCGAGGTGCTCGGCTACACGGACAAATTCCCCCGCTGGGCCGTCGCCTACAAGTTCGAGGCGGAGGAGACGACCACGATTCTTCAATCGGTAAGCTGGAATGTCGGCCGTACCGGCAAAGTAACGCCGCTAGCCCGGGTCGAGCCGGTCGAACTGGCGGGAGTGACCGTTCAGAACTGCACGCTGAACAATGTCGGCGATATCGAGCGCAAGAACCTTAAGTTTGCTCTCGGAACCCGGGTCTTTATTCGGCGTTCCAACGATGTCATTCCGGAAATTCTGGGCAAAGTAACCGAAGAGAGCGACGGGGGAGAGATCGTGTTCCCGGCGGAATGTCCGGCCTGCGGGTTCCCGCTGGAGATGCGGGGAGCGCACCTGTTCTGCAACAACAAGCTGAACTGCAAGCCCCAGATTGTCGCACGGATCACCCATTATGCGTCGAGGGATGCGATGGATATCGAGACGTTCAGCGAGAAGACGGCAGGACAGCTCTATGAAGAACTGTCGGTTCGGGAAGCGGCTGATCTGTATGATCTGACGCTGGAACAGCTGGTGAAGCTGGAACGCTTCGGGGAGAAGAAGGCGCAGAATTTGCTGCAAGCACTGGAGGACAGTAAGCACCGGGATCTCGCCTCCTTCCTGTTCGCGCTGGGCATTCCGAATACGGGCAAAGCGACCACCCGAATGCTGGCGGAGCACTTTCGCAGCCTGGATGCCGTTATGGCCGCCACTCCTGAGGAGCTGGAGGCGCTGCCTGATATCGGAGGCATAGTCGCCGAGAGCATTACCGGATACTTTGCCGACCCGTTCACCGTGAGCGGCATCCGGCGATTGCTGGAGCACGGCGTTGTGCCCGAAATGCCCGACGCACCCGCAGCAGTGAACGAAGATTCGTTCTTCTTCGGCAAAACGGTGGTCCTTACCGGCACCCTGCACCGGTTGACCCGGGATGACGCCGCAGCGCGCCTCGAGGCCCTCGGCGCCAAGGTGAGCGGCAGCGTCTCCAAGAAGACCGACCTCGTCATTGCCGGCGAGAAGGCCGGGAGCAAGCTGGCCAAGGCCCAGGAGCTCGGCATTCCGGTGATCGACGACGAAGAAGAGCTGCTGCGGCTGCTGGGAGGACAACCGTCATGATGGAGCGGGCCTTTGGCAGTACAGGATTACAGGTAAGCGCGCTGGGCTTTGGAGCGGGCCATATCGGTCAGGATACGATGACGGACCGGGAGGCCGCGCGCATTCTGAACGAGGCGCTGGACGCAGGGATTACCTTGATTGATACCGCCCGTGGATACGGGCTGTCCGAGGAACGGATCGGCAAGCTGATCGGACACCGGCGGCAGGAATTCGTGCTGTCCACCAAGATAGGCTATGGCATTCCCGGTTTCGAGGACTGGACGGCGCCCTGTATCCGAGCAGGCATTGACGCCGCTCTGAAGCTCATGCGGACGGATGTACTGGATGTTGTGCACCTGCACTCCTGTCCAAGAGAGATTCTGGAGGCAGGAGAGGTAACCGAAGAGCTGCATCGCGCGGTGGAAGCGGGTAAGGTAAGAGTAGCGGCCTACTCCGGGGAGAATGAAGCGCTGGAAGCCGCTCTTCACAGCGGCAGCTTCGGAAGCATCCAGTTGTCTGTGAATATTTGCGACCAGGCATCTTTGGAGTCGGCCCTTCCGGCCGCGCGCGAAGGGGGCATCGGCGTCATTGCCAAACGGCCGATAGCCAATGCGCCTTGGCGCTATGCAGAGCGGCCGGTGGGCGAGTACGTAGAGGACTACTGGGTTCGCTTCCGTGAAATGGGCTGGCATAAAGCGGAACTCGGCATGAATTGGGATGAGCTGGCGCTTCGGTTCGCCGCATTTACGCCGGGGGTCCACTCCTGCATTGTAGGCACCGCGAATCCGGAACGGCTGCGGCATAACGCACGTCTTCTGGAGAAGGGCCCTCTCCCGGAGGAGCTGGAGAAGAAGCTGCGAAGCGACTTTCATTCTCATGGAGCAGACTGGGTAGGACTGGTATAAAAGCAGGACGGGCATAAAAGAACGGTGCAGAAATCACTAAATCCATTGACAACACCGCAAGCCGTTCCAGCATAACTGCCGGACGGCTTGTTACGGGTTTGGCGGGATATGGCTTACCCGCTATCCGAGCCGCTATATCCGTCTGACTCCGGCATCCGGGCGACTTATCATAGCCGCTCGGTTCCCGGTGACACGTGTGTCCCCGGAGATCAGTTCAATTCAGCCACTTCACCAACTTGTACACGTACGTCTTCGGTACAATCCGGGGGAGCGGATTAGAACTTTACCATAACGGCGCCGGGTTGAACGCCGGCCAAATCCGAGAGCCAAGACAGTGCAAGACCGGCGGTAACAGGGAATCCATTGAGCCATAAGCGTATTTCATTCAGAGGGCAGTGCCCTTATCCGTTAGAGCGGGTTATTGAATACCGAGGTTCTTGAAATCTTCCACCCAGACGGCGATAATTTTAGTTATTAAAAAAGGTTGCTTTCTTGCTTGGGACATGATATATTATTTCTTGTCGCTCGAGACGGAAGTCGCCGCGAGGTTGTGGGTGAATGAAATCGACAGTTGACGAAGAAGTTCAAGTGTGATAATCTATAATTCCTGTCAAGATATATAATCTTGCAGGGCAAGTTCTTTGAAAACTGAACAAATGGACGCGTTATATTATGACAGATTCATTTTATTGAATCGTCAGCTTTATCTTATGAGCAAGTCAAACGAACTTGTTCGTCCGCAAGAATCGGCTCAGCTGAGATCGATACCTTTCGGACGTTCAGCTCGACGAAGGTCGAGCCTTTTATGGAGAGTTTGATCCTGGCTCAGGACGAACGCTGGCGGCGTGCCTAATACATGCAAGTCGAGCGGATTCATTCAGAGAGCTTGCTCTTTGAATGAATTAGCGGCGGACGGGTGAGTAACACGTAGGCAACCTGCCCTTCGGACCGGGATAACTACCGGAAACGGTAGCTAATA